>CAZGYW010000026.1:0-13105 GCA_964530495.1 uncultured Anaerolineae bacterium | reverse complement strand
CGACCTGTAAGGGACTGCCCAGCGGCTACAATAAGGATCTCCAGGAAGACAAGGAACCGCTCTTCGATGCGCTGGATACCCTGGCAGCGCTCCTTCCCGTGCTTGCGGCCCTCATCCGGACGATGACACTGCACCCCGATCGAATGCGCGCCGCGCTGAACGAAGCGATGCTCGCTACTGATCTGGCAGACTACCTGGTTCTGAAGGGCGTACCGTTCCGCCACGCCCATCACCTGGCCGGACAAATGGTGCAGCAGGCGGAAGAAATGGCATGCCGGCTATCGGAGATTCCGCTGGAGGCGTACCGAAGTGTCTCCCCTGTCTTTGCGTCGGATGTCTACACAGTGTTCGACTTCAATGCCGCTGTGGAACGGCGCAGCGTAATCGGGGGGCCAGCCCCCGGTGCGGTACGCATGCAGCTCGCGGCCCTGCGCCAGACCCTGCAAGCCACACAGACTGGATAACGTGCACAACCGTTCTCGGCGACAACCGCCGAACTTATCTGTGGGCTGCGAAAACTCACTACGAACCTGTTGACAGCCCTCGGGAAAACGAGTACTGTGGACAGCAAGTAGGCCTTAACCGAAAGTCGAGCCTTTCACAACTCATGCATCTGTCAGACGTTAGCCTCCTCGCCCTTATTATTGTCATTGTACTTGACCTTGTGCTGATTATCGGCAACAAGGCATTACCGGTTGGGGCGCGGAAGGATACCTGGCAGAGCTAGGCACACCGCAAGACCACAGGCACACAGAGGCCCCCGACCATCGGGGGCCTTTTTGTTGAAGAGTGCGCAGCGCCGTTTCTCAGCCCGGCCGCGGGCAGCCACACAGGAAAGACTATGTCGATGCGATCTGACCGTATCAAGAAAGGTTTCGAGCGTGCGCCTCATCGCTCACTGCTCAAGGCTACCGGTGTCCGCGATGAGGACATGACCAAGCCCTTTATCGCTATCTGCAACAGCTACATTGACATCATCCCAGGTCATGTTCATCTGCAGGAATTCGGGCGATTCATCAAGGACGCGGTACGCGCAGCCGGCGGCGTGCCGTTCGAGTTCAACACCATCGGCGTCGACGACGGCATTGCCATGGGCCACATGGGCATGAACTACTCCCTCCCCAGCCGTGAGCTCATCGCCGATTCGGTCGAGACGGTTGTCGCTGCACACGCTTTTGACGGCATGATCTGCATTCCGAACTGCGACAAGATCGTGCCCGGTATGCTGATGGCCGCCGTCCGGCTCGATATCCCCACGATCTTCGTCAGCGGGGGTCCAATGGCCGCCGGCAAGACCCCCGACGGTCGGTCAGTCGACCTGATCAGCGTCTTTGAAGGTGTTGGAGCCTACAAGGCTGGCAGGATCGACTCCGCCGAGCTCAAAGTGCTGGAAGACTATGGTTGCCCCTCCTGTGGCTCGTGCTCCGGCATGTTCACCGCCAATAGCATGAACTGTCTGTGCGAGGCGCTGGGCCTGGCCCTGCCCTACAATGGCAGCGCCCTGGCGGAGACCAACGAACGTTACGACCTGGCCCGCCAGGCGGCGCAGCAGATCATGACCCTGATCGACATGAATCTCACCGCCCGCCAGATCGTTACCGCTGAAGCCATTGACGATGCGTTTGCCCTGGACATGGCCATGGGCGGCAGTACCAACACGGTGCTTCACACGCTTGCTGTTGCCTACGAAGCGGGCATCGACTATCCGCTGGAACGCATCAACCAGGTCGCCGGCCGCGTCCCCCACATCTGCAAGGTCAGCCCTGCCAGCCACTGGCATATGGAGGATGTGCATCGCGCCGGTGGTGTTCCCGCCATCCTCAACGAGATCAGCCGTGCTGGCAGTCCACTTCACCAGGATCGGCTGACCGTAACCGGCAAAACCCTGCGCGAGAGCATTGCTGCAGCCGCCATTACCGATCCCGAAGTGATCCGCCCGTTCGAGCAGGCGTACTCGGCTACCGGTGGTCTGACCATCCTGTTCGGCAACCTCGCTCCGGATGGCGCCGTCATCAAGGTCGGCGGCGCAGCAGGCATGTACACCCACCGTGGTCCGGCGCGCGTCTACGAAGCCGAGGAGGATGCTTCGCGCGGCATCCTGAATGGCGAGGTCAAAGCGGGCGACGTTGTGGTGATCCGCTATGAAGGCCCGCGCGGCGGCCCCGGCATGCAGGAGATGCTCGGTCCCACTGCCCAGATCCAGGGCATCGGTCTGGGCGAATCCGTTGCCCTCATCACCGATGGCCGCTTTTCCGGGGGCAGCCGGGGTCTATCCATCGGCCATGTCAGCCCGGAAGCCGCCGCCGGTGGCCCGATTGCGATTGTCCAGGACGGTGACATCATCGCCATCGATCTGAATGCTCGTACGCTGACCCTCGAACTGCCTGATAGCGTGATCCAGGCGCGGTTGGCCGCCCTGCCGCCCTTTGTATGGCAGATAGACAGCCGCTGGCTGCGTCGTTACGCACGACTGGTAAGCAGCGCCAGCACCGGAGCCGTTTTTGTAGATTAGCCGAAAGCATCGGTAATGTTCTCAGGAGAAGATCATGAAACTCAAAGGCGCTGAAATCATCTGGGAATGTCTGATTCGCGAAGGTGTCACCGTAGTCTATGGGTACCCTGGCGGGGCCAACCTGCCAACCTACGACGCGATGACCAAGTATCCGCAGGTCCACCACGTCCTCGTCCGGCATGAGCAGGGCGCGGCGCACATGGCTGACGGCTATGCGCGGGCGACTGGCAAAGTCGGTGTCGCCTTCGGAACCAGTGGGCCGGGTGCGACCAACCTGGTGACGGGCATTGCCACCGCCATGCTCGACTCGTCACCGATCGTGTGCATCACCGGCCAGGTCGCTTCCTCCCTGATCGGCTCGGATGCGTTCCAGGAGACAGACGTCACCGGCGTAACCTTGCCAATCACCAAGCACAACTATCTCGTCACCAGTGTAGACGATCTGGCCTACACCATTCGCGAAGCTTTTCACATCGCCCGCACTGGCCGCCCCGGCCCGGTCCTGATCGACGTTCCCAAGGATGTTCAGAACGCAGAGACTGAGTTCGTTTACCCGGAAGGGCCGATTGTCTTGCCCGGCTACCGTCCGGCTGAAGGCGCCACCGAAACCGACCTGGAACGCGCCGTTGCCATGCTCCAGGCTGCCGAAAAGCCGCTGATTCTTGCCGGTCAGGGCGTGGTGATGTCCGGCGCGTCACAGGTGCTCCAGGCGCTTGTCGACAAAGCCCAGATCCCCGTTGCGCTGACTCTGCTTGGGAAAGGCGGGCTGCCCGAGGGCCATCCGCTGGTGCTGGGCATGATGGGCATGCACGGCGAGGCCCAGGTTAACAAAGCCATCCAGGAAGCTGACCTGTTGCTTGCATTCGGGATGCGTTTCGACGACCGTGTCACCGGCAATCTGAAGACCTACGCCAAGAATTCCCGCAAAATTCATGTGGACATCGACCCCTCCGAAATCAACAAGAACGTGCGCGTGGATCTGGGCATTGTGGGCGATCTGAGGACTGTGCTGGAGCAGCTTACGCCCCGAGTCAAACACAAACAGCACCCCGCCTGGATAGCTGCAATTAACGAATGGCGAGCGGACTCGGCCAGTCGGGATATCAGACATCAGGATGCCAATGGCAAGCTCTATTCGGCGCATGTTATCTACGATCTCTGGGAATACACGAAGGGTCAGGCCATCACCGTCACCGATGTGGGCCAGCACCAGATGTGGACCGCTCAGTACTACGCCCACACCCGCCCGCATACCCTGATCACCAGCGGCGGCCTGGGCACAATGGGCTTCGGTCTCCCCGCTGCGATTGGCGCCAAGATGGCGCGACCCGAAGAGCAAGTCTGGTCAATCTCCGGCGATGGCGGCTTCCAGATGACCATGGCCGAGCTGGCCACAGCTGTGCAGGAACGGGTCGCACTCAATATCGCCATCCTGAACAACAGCTACCTGGGCATGGTGCGCCAGTGGCAGGAGCTCTTTCACGGAGAGCGCTACAACGCCACCCCTATGTTTAGCCCTGACTTCCTAAAGATCGCTGAAGCCTATGGGATTCCCGCCCTGCGCGTGACCAGGCGCGAAGATGTCAAGGCCGCCGTTGAGCAGGCGCAGGCTCACACTGCGGGCCCGTTCCTGATCGAATTTGTCGTCGAAAAACATGACATCGTGTACCCGATGGTGCCGGCCGGCGCCGATCTCGCGAATATGATCCGCCGCCCTGGCCCTGAAGTCACACCTGACATGGTTTAGCGCCGGATACTCGGACAAAAAGGATTACACAACGATGAAATTCACACTGAGTGCGCTGGTCGAAAATAAGCCGGGCGTCCTGAATCGTGTGGTCAGCCTGTTCCGGCGCCGCAGCTTCAATATTGACAGTCTGACCGTTGGCCGGACTCACAGTCCGGATGTTTCCCGCATGACCATCGTTATGGACGGCAACGAGTACGATGCCAACAAAGTGGCGATGAACCTTTACAAGCTCGTCAACGTGATCCAGGTTGACGACCTCTCCTACAAACCCGCTGTTGAGCGAGACCTGGCGCTCATCAAAGTAGCTGTCAACAGCACTTCCCGCGCCGAAGTCATGCAGTTGTGTGACATCTTCCGTGCGCACATCGTCGACGTCGCCCCGAAGTCCCTGATCATCGAGATCACAGGCGATGAAAGCAAGATCGAGAGCTTTGTGGAAATGCTGACTCCGGTAGGCATTGTGGAGATGGTTCGCACCGGCATCGTCGCCATGGGGCGCGGCGAGAATGCGCTGACGACAGAAAATTATCAAGCGGTACCCGGGGCCAGCAGCAACGGTCACAGGTCTGTGATCTAGCTATTCGGGCGGAACTCTGCGCTATTACTTTTGCCACTCATCAGGGAGTACCCATGGCCAAGCTGTACTACGATAACGATGCGAATCTGAGCCTGTTGGACAACAAGACGGTTGCCATCATCGGCTATGGCAGCCAGGGTCATGCTCACGCGCTCAACCTCCGCGACAGTGGAGTTAAGGTGATTGTTGGCTTGCATGAAGACAGCAAGAGCCGCGCCAAGGCCGCCGCGGAGGGCCTGCCAGTCTATGATGTCGCCGAGGCCGCGCGATTGGCAGACATCATCATGATGCTCATCCCGGACACGCTCCAGGCATCGGTCTATGAAGCCAGCATCGCCCCCAATCTCAAGCCCGGCGACACACTGATGTTCGCTCACGGCTTCAACATCCGCTACGGGCTAATCACCCCACCCGCTTCTGTCGATGTGAGCATGGTGGCCCCCAAGGCCCCGGGCCATCGCGTCCGCGAGGTGTTCACCGAAGGCGCGGGCACCCCCGGTCTGGTCGCAGTGGAGCACGATGCCAGTGGCAACGCACTGGCTGTCGCGCTGGCCTATGCCCGGGGTATTGGCTGCACCCGCGCCGGGGTGATCCAGACCACCTTCGCGGAAGAAACGGAGACTGACCTGTTCGGTGAGCAGGTTGTGCTCTGTGGCGGGGTCACTGCTCTGGTTCGGGCCGGATTTGAGACGTTGGTCAAGGCCGGCTACCAGCCGGAGATCGCCTATTTCGAATGCCTGCATGAGCTGAAACTCATCGTGGACCTCATGTACCAGGGCGGCATGTCCTACATGTGGTACAGCGTCTCCGATACCGCTGAACATGGCGGCTACACCGCCGGAGAACGCGTCGTCACGTCAGAAACGAAAGAAGAGATGGCCCACATCCTGGCCGAAATCCAGGATGGCACCTATGCCCGCAACTGGATCAAGGAAAACCAGGATGGCCGTCCCTGGTTCAACACGCGCCGCACCCAGGAACGCTCCCACATGATCGAACAGGTCGGCGCGCAGTTGCGTGACATGATGCCCTTCCTGAACGCCAAGCGCGTACAGGACTGACGCAGTTACCGGGCGGAAGCTCAGAGAGGAGGTGTTCCATGCCAGATGATGACCTTAGTGGCCTTAGCCGTCGGTCCAATGGCATGTTCATTCAACACCTGAGTCGCTCACTCGATTTCAGAAAGGGACACCTCTATCATGGCCAACAATGACAGCACCGCCGCTGGCGTAGACCCCGCCGTAGCGCATTCGGCAGATCCGAACCGTGTCTACATCTTCGACACCACCCTGCGGGATGGGGAGCAGTCGCCCGGTGCCAGCCTGACCAGCGCCGAAAAGCTTGAGATCGCGCGTCAGCTTGCGCGCCTGGGCGTAGACGTGATGGAGGCCGGTTTCCCGGCAGCCAGCCCGGACGACCTGCTGGCCGTGCAGCGTATCGCCCAGGAAGTCGGCACGCCCGATGGCCCAATCATCACCGGCCTGGCCCGCGCCACGCAGAACGATATCGACAAGGCCTGGGAAGCCGTGCAGTATGCTGCCCGGCCGCGCATCCACACCTTCCTGGCGACATCCGACATTCACATGCAGCACAAACTGCGCATGTCGCGCCCGGAAGTGGTTGCCAGGGCGCGGGAAATGGTGGCTTACGCGCGCTCGAAGTGCGCCGATATCGAGTTCAGCCCGGAGGATGCCGGCCGCTCCGATCCCGACTTCCTGATCGAAGTGCTGTCCACAGTGATCGAAGCCGGAGCCACGACGCTCAACATCCCCGACACCGTGGGCTACACCACACCTGACGAGTACTACGCCCTCATGCATCGCCTGATCACCGAGACACCTGGCAGTGATCGCGTGATCTGGTCGGTTCACTGCCACGATGACCTCGGGCTGGCAACCGCCAACACGCTGGCGGGTGTCCGCGCCGGGGCGCGCCAGGTGGAAGTCACGGTAAACGGCATTGGTGAGCGCGCTGGCAACACCAGTCTGGAGGAAGTCGTCATGGCGCTGCACACGCGCCAGCCGTTCTATGGCCTCCACACCGGTATTGACACCACCCAGATCGTGCGCGCCAGTCGCATGGTATCCAACTACACCGGCATGATCGTCCAACCGAACAAGGCCATTGTCGGCGCGAACGCCTTCGCCCATGAAGCCGGCATCCACCAGGACGGCATGCTCAAGAACCAGCAGACCTACGAAATCATGACGCCGGAAACCATCGGCCTCAGCCAGAGCCGCCTCGTTCTGGGCAAACACAGCGGGCGACACGCCTTCAAAGTGCGCATGCAGGAACTGGGCTTTGAGTTGAGTGACATTGAGCTTAAACAGGCGTTTGAGCGATTCAAGGATCTGGCGGATAAGAAGAAGGTCGTAACCGATGCCGACCTCGAAGCGCTTGTCGCAGATGAATTCTACGGCCCGGCCGAGCTGTTCAAGCTCATCGACCTGCAAGTCGTCTGTGGCCGACCCGGCATGCCCACCGCCACTGCCCGGCTGCTTGGCCCGGATGGCCAGGAGCACGTCCAACCCGCAATCGGAACCGGGCCTGTGGATGCCGCCTTTGCGGCCATCGATCAGGTCATCAAGGCGTCCAATACCCTGGTGGAATACAGCGTCCACAGCATCACCGAGGGCATTGATGCCATGGGTGAGGTTACCGTGCGCATCTCTTCCGGGAATGGTAAGTCGCGCACATTCGGGGGTTACGGGGCCGATACGGACATCATCATGGCCTCCGCTAAAGCCTACCTGGCCGCCATCAATCGGATGCTTGCCGTCACGGGTAGCCAGTTTGCCCAGCCCGAAGGCGCCGCCTCCACCATAGGCGGCGTGGGGCAGCCCACCGGTAACCGCTGACAACAGCGCCCTTTGCAGGAGAACTGTGACCATGTGCCACTGCCAGCAAACTCAACGTTCCGATACCGAGATCTTTGATCCCTTCCCTGCCCCGCGTGGATGGCAGCTCGGGGGAGGGTTCTGGGCCGGCGCCGCTCAACAACTGAGCACGACCGATTTCATGACCTACGAACCGGCTGCGCAGCATACCCGCCGCGCCCCGGCGCGCCGTGTCATATCGCCGTTTTCCATTGCGATTATTCCCGGCGCCAGTCTGCAATAGCTGCTGTCCCTGGAGTATCACTGTCTCGGGGGAGCAGCCGCTCCCCCGGGTTTGTGTCTGACCATTGCCGTTTGCCATAAAGGATTGCCGCAATGACTGCAAGACCTCGCACGCTCTTCGAGAAAATCTGGGATGCCCACCTTGTGACGCCACAGCAGGCTGACGTCCCGGCCACACTTTATGTCGACCTGCATCTCGTGCACGAAGTGACCTCACCCCAGGCCTTTGACGTCCTCCGCGCCCACGGCTTGCGGGTGCGCCGTCCGAACCACACTGTGGCGACCATGGACCACAGCACACCCACCGCCCCGCGCGACCCTTCCGGACATATCCCGATCACGGATGCGCTTGCCGCCGCGCAGTTGCAGCAGCTTCAGCACAATTGCGACGAATTTGATATTCCCCTGTACGCGCTCGGCACCCAGAACCAGGGCATCGTGCACGTCATCGGCCCTGAGCAGGGCTTCACCCAGCCGGGAATGACGATCGTCTGCGGTGACAGCCATACCAGCACGCATGGCGCTTTCGGCGCGCTGGCCTTTGGCATCGGGACGAGTGAGGTTGCCCATGTGCTGGCCACCCAATGCCTGCTCCAGTACAAACCGCAGACCTATGAAATCCGGGTTGATGGTCAGCTGCAGCCCGGCGTTACCGCCAAGGATATCATTCTTGCCATCATCAGCCGCATCGGGATTGAAGGCGGCACCGGTCACGTGTTCGAGTACACTGGCTCCGCTATCCGCGCTCTGTCCATGGAAGGCCGCATGACCATCTGCAACATGTCGATCGAGGGTGGTGTACGCGCCGGGATGATCGCCCCGGACGACACAACTTTCGAGTACCTGGCAGGCCGGCCACACGCCCCGCAGGGCGCCGCCTGGGATGCGGCCGTTGCTCACTGGCGTACCCTGCCCTCTGATCCCGGCGCTGCCTACGACCGCAGCCTCGTGATCGATGCCTCAACACTTGAGCCGATGGTTACCTACGGCACTAATCCGGGAATGGGTGCGCCGATCTCTGCCCGTGTGCCCGATCCAGCCCAGATTGGCGACCTGTCCCAGCGCCAGGCCCTCGAAAAGGCGTTGGCCTACATGGCCCTCGCCCCCGGCCAACCGTTGCGGGGCCATCCAATTGATGTGGTCTTCCTTGGAAGCTGCACCAACTCGCGCATCACCGATCTGCGCGCCGCGGCGGAACTCCTGCGCGGCCGCCGTGTCGCAGACCGTGTCCGGATGCTCGTCGTCCCCGGGTCGCAACAGATCAAGCGCCAGGCGGAAGCGGAAGGGTTAGATCGCATCTTCCGTGAGGCCGGTGCCGAGTGGCGCGAAGCCGGCTGCTCGATGTGCATTGCCATGAATGGTGACCAGCTCCAGCCCGGCCAGTACGCCGTTTCCACCAGCAACAGGAATTTTGAAGGCAGGCAGGGTAAAGGTGGCCGCACTTTCCTGGCCAGCCCACTGACCGCCGCCGCAGCCGCCGTAACCGGAATGTTGACTGACGCCAGGGAGTTGCTCTAATGCGCGCATTCACCACGCTCACCAGCACAATGGTTCCGTTGCCGGTTGATAATGTCGACACGGACCAGATCATTCCCGCCCGTTTTCTGAAGACCACCGACAAAGCCGGTCTGGGCGACAACCTGTTTGCCGACTGGCGTTACGCCGAGGACGGCTCTCCCCGCCCCGACTTTGCGCTCAACAAGCCTGATTATCAGGGCGCCGAGATTCTCGTCGCCGGAGACAACTTCGGCTGTGGCAGTTCACGCGAGCACGCCCCCTGGGCACTGGAAGGCTTTGGCTTCCGCGCCGTGATCAGCACGCGCTTCGCGGACATCTTCCGCAACAACGCCCTCAAGAATGGCCTGCTGCCTGTCATCGTCGATCGGCCTACGCTCCAGCAGATCTTCAGCCTGATTGCAGAGGAACCCCAGACCACCGTCACCATCGACCTGGCCGCCCAGAAGCTGACCTTGCCGGACGGCCGGGCTGTCAGCTTCCCGATTGATGGTTTCGCCAGGACCTGCATGCTGAACGGAGTGGACCAGTTCGGCTATCTGCTCGGGCAGCTATCGGCCATCGAAGCCTTCGAAACAAGTCACCCTGATCGTGTCAATACCCGGCAGCCTGCGGGTTAGTCCCGCGCCAGGAAGGAGACCCATGCATGACTACCACTATCGCTATCTACGACACGACCCTGCGTGATGGCACCCAGAGCGAGGGTATTTCCCTCTCCGTTGAAGACAAGCTGAAGGTCGTCGGCCTGCTGGACGAGCTTGGCGTCGCTTACATCGAAGGCGGCTGGCCGGGTTCAAATCCCAAAGATGCCGAATTCTTCCGGCGTGCCCGCCACCTGACCCTGAACCACGCGCGGCTCGCCGCCTTTGGCATGACCTGCCGCGCCGGCGGCAATCCGGACAATGACCCCAACATCCAGGCCCTGCTGGATGCCGAGACCCCGGTCGTAACCGTCGTTGGCAAGACCTCGATCATGCATGTCACGGACGTCCTCCGCACCACTCCGGAGGAAAACCTGCGCATCATCCGGGAGAGTCTTGCCTATCTCAAGGCCCAGGGCAAAGAGGTCATCTACGATGCCGAGCATTTCTTCGATGGCTACAAACTCGATCCCGCCTACACCCTGGACACGCTACGGGCGGCGCTGGAGGGTGGCGCGGAGCTGCTTGTGCTGTGTGACACCAACGGTGGCGCAATGCCCTGGGAAGTAGCGGACGTGACTGCCCTTGTCGCCAGGATGCTCCCGGAGGCCCGGTTGGGCATTCACACCCACAACGATGCCGAAAACGCTGTAGCGAATTCGCTGGAAGCGATCCGCGCCGGTGCAATTCACGTCCAGGGCACAATCAATGGGTATGGCGAGCGCTGTGGCAATGCCAATCTGTGCTCGATCATCCCCAGCCTTGAGCTGAAGATGGGCCTGAAGTGTCTACCGGAAGGCTCGCTTCGCAAGCTGACGCACCTCTCCCGTACCGTTGACGAAATCGCCAACATGGCGCCCAACACTCATCAAGCCTATGTGGGCAGGAGCGCGTTCGCACACAAAGGCGGGCTGCACGTCGCCGCCATGCGCCGTACGCTGGACAGCTATCAGCACATCGACCCCGAACTCGTGGGCAACGAGATGCGCATCCTGATGTCCGACCTGGCTGGTCGCGGCACAGTCCTGCATGCTGCGGAAAAGCTGGGCATGGACCTTTCCTCCGAACGAGCCATCGCCATTCTGGACGAGATCAAGCAGTTGGAACACGAGGGCTATGTCTTTGAGGGGGCTGAAGCGTCCGTTGCGCTGATGGTCAGGCGTGCCACCGCGGGGTACGAGCCGCCCTTTGAGCTCATCCATTTCACCACGATGGTTGTCCAGGATCCTGGCGGCGCGCGCAACGAGGCCACGGTCAAAGTGCGTGTCAAAGACACGGTTTACCACACCGCCGCTACAGGCAACGGCCCCGTGAATGCCCTGGATAGCGCTTTACGCAAGGCGCTCAGCCCGGTGTACCCGCAAATCGCCAGCTTCCAGCTTGCCGACTACAAAGTCCGCATCCTGGACGGCGAGAACGGCACGGCTGCCACAACCCGCGTTCTGATCGATACGCAGAACAGTCACGCCCGCTGGAGCACCGTCGGCGCTGGAACCAACGTGATCAATGCCTCATGGCGCGCGCTGGTGGATAGCATTGAATATGGTCTCTCACTCGAAAAGGAAGAAGCTAGCTCATGAAAGCAACCATCGCCGTCCTCCCGGGGGACGGAGTCGGGCCGGAAGTAGTCGGCGCTGCCCTGCAGGTCCTGACCCACGTAGCAGCCGCCTACGGGCACGAATTCACATTCACTGAAGCCCTGATGGGCGGCTGCGCCATCGATGCAACTGGCGATCCCCTGCCGCAGGCAACGGTTGCCCTGTGCGAAGCTACCGACGCTATCCTGCTTGGCGCAGTCGGCGGCCCGCAGTGGTCTGACCCGACCTCACCCGTCCGCCCGGAACAGGGTCTGCTCGCGCTCCGGCAGCACTTCGGCCTCTTCGCCAACCTGCGCCCGGTCAAGGTCTTCCCGGCACTCGCCGGCCAGGCGCCGCTCCGCCCCGAACTGATGCAGGCCGGGGTAGACATCCTGTTCGTGCGTGAACTGACCGGTGGCATTTACTTCGGGCCGCGCCAGGAACAGGGAGACTCCGGCTCCGCCTACGATACGCTCATCTACTCGGTTGAGGAAGTGGAACGCGTCGCTCATGTCGCCTTCCAGGCCGCGCAGAAGCGGCGCAAAAAGCTGGCATCGGTGGACAAAGCCAACGTGCTGGCTTCCATGCGGCTGTGGCGCCGCACGGTTCATCAGGTTGCGCGTGACTATCCCGACGTGGAGCTGGAGGACGTCCTGGTTGATGCCTGCGCCATGCACTTGATGCGCCGCCCAACCAGCTTTGACGTGATTGTTGCCGACAACATGTTCGGGGACATCCTGAGCGACGAATCCGCAACCCTGGCCGGATCGCTGGGCATGCTGCCCTCCGCTTCGCTGGGCAGCGGCACGTTTGGCCTCTACGAGCCGATTCATGGCTCGGCCCCTGACATCGCCGGTAAGGGAATCGCCAACCCGATTGGCACCATCCTCAGTGCGGCCCTGCTCCTGCGGCATAGCCTCGGTCTGGAGGAAGAAGCCCGCCTGGTCGAGGACGCGGTCACATCTGCGCTTGACTCCGGTTTGCGCACCGCAGATATCGCCACCCCTGGCACCCGGCCAGCCTCCACCGCCGAGATGACCGCCGCCATCCTCGCCGGCCTGTCGGCCTGATTTTCATTTGCAGCGACGCCCGGACTGCTAATGGCCCGGGCGTCGTCGATTCCCATGCGTGGCTCGTGCGCCAGGGTGATCCTGGCGCACGGTGCTCATCCATCACTGCCGGGCTGGGCGCCCCCACTATCATCCAGACTGGCCCACTGTAACCCATCGCGCAGTTGCTGATCCGAGATCGCATCCGTCAGATCAAGGTTTCCATCTGTGGTATCCATGTCTCTGCCCGGCGCTGCCGGACCGTCACGTCCTGTCGCCAGCGACATCGCCAGCGCTGACACCAGGAAGAGCAAGCGTCGGCCTCGCAGTGATACAGTATGCGTCCAGCGCAGTCCGCGCATGGC
>CAZGYW010000025.1:0-13215 GCA_964530495.1 uncultured Anaerolineae bacterium | reverse complement strand
TAATCAGGGCGCGAAAGCCACACGGGACCCTCGTGCGGGCGCCTGTGATTCGAGCTGGTCTCATGAGGCAGACTGCCAGGCATGAATACCTTCCCCACTAATTGGAGTAATGAACTTGAAGACGCATGCTGCTCATTAGGGATCAGGGCGCTGTGTGTGTTAATCGCTAAGATTCCGAACGGATGTGAATCGGTCAGCACAGCGGTAGCAACTGGTGCGGAAGATCGTAGATCGGGTCTTTGTCGATGGCTATGATGTGATCGGAATCGTGCTGTACGGTGACTTCGGAGTGTTCACCGAGGGTGATGGTCCTGCGCGTAATCTGGCCAGTGTACTGGAGCAAAATATCCGCACCCGATTGGATGCGGATAGTCACAGCAGGAACGGGAGTGACGGGCGTCGTTCACAATCTGGTAGCAAGCCGGGATTAGTGTTCTTTCTTGGGGTTCCTCGTTACAGAACGCTGCCTGAATCGTCAAGAATTCTATCTGCTGTCACTGTCAAGTGCGGTAATCGGCAAGTCTTTGCTGTCCAGCCGAGAAGACGACGACGAATCGAGTTTTTCACCCCCGCAACTATGCGGTTGCACGGCGCTGTACTCCCTGCTACATCGCTCGAAGAAGGTTCACGCTTCTTGCAGGGAACGGGCTATCCCGCCATTGAGCAGTGCTCCCGCCTCTTGCCGCTGGAACTTTCGATTTCCCCATTCTCCCACGCGCTGCCCGATTCGCCATGAATAGCGGCTTGACCGCCAGCCTGGCCAGCCTCGTGTATGCACGCCCGGTTGTGCATTCATATCCAATGTAGAGCGACTCTGCGCCGGAATCACCCCGGCAATTCAAGCCAGCGCACCTGGTAGGGCGCCAGCAGGCAGCGGGCCGCAACCGTATCGCCGTTGAGCAGATCGATCACAGGCTGCTGTGTCCACTGCCCCAGGTTGACCGGCTGCGGCCGGGGCGTGATGTTATGCACAGCCAGCACGCGCGGGCCGCCGGGCGGGGTGCGCAGCAGCCCGAAGACCCCCGGTAGACCCGTATCAACCGCCTCCTGAGCCGCGCCGGGATGGAAAGCCGCGAGCTGCCTGCGGCGGCGCAGCATTGCCCGGTAGGCGCGGAAGACCTGCGCCCGGAATTCGCCTGGCTGCTCCAATGCCGCGTTGACTGCGGTCATCTCCAGCTTTTCGCGGTTGATCGTGCGATTCTGCCCGGCACGCAGCATGCCGGGGATGTCGCTCCGCGAGCCGAGCAGGCTGTGGATGTAAACGGCGGGCACCCCGGCCAGCGCCAGCATGATCGCCTGCGAGACCAGGAAGCGCCGGGCCTGGTCAGCTTCTGGCTCCGCCGGGTCGGTCACGGCGTCCACATAGGCGATGTTAAGCTCGTAGGGACTCTGGCTGCCGTCCGGGTTGCGCTTGTACGAAACGCGCCCGCCGCAGCGTTCCACATGCGCGATCAGGGCCTGAAGCTCCGCGGTACTCAGGATGTCCTCCACCGGCCGCACGCCGATGCCATCGTGTGAGGCCGTGAAGTTGAAGAACGTGGTGCGTTCCGATGGCACCCGCAGCGTGTTCACCCAGCTCCTCAGCCGGGAGGCGTCTCCGGAGAGCATGGTGTGGACCAGCAGTGGGGGCAGCGTGAAGTTGTATACCATCTGCGCTTCGTTGCTGCCATCCCCAAAATAGGCGATGTTCTCAGCATGAGGAACGTTGGTTTCTGTGATAAGGATCACTTCGGGCGCCACCGCGTCCAGCACCGCGCGCATCAGTTGGATGACGGCGTGGGTCTCCGGCAGGTGGATGCTGCTGGTGCCCACCACTTTCCACAGGTAGGCAATGGCATCCAGGCGGATGAAGTGCGCGCCCCGGGTCACGTAAAACAGCAGCACGTCCAGCATGCGCAACAGCGTATCCGGACTGCGGAAGTCCAGGTCCACCTGGTCGGCGCTGAAGGTCGTCCAGACGTGCAGCGTCTCACCGGTGGCGGTGCGGAACGGAGTCAGCAGCGGGGAGGTGCGCGGCCGGGTGACGCTGCTCAGATCGGCGTTCGGCGCTTCCGTGCGGAATAACCCGGCATACTCTGGCGCCCCGGCCAGGAAGCCCCGGAACCATTCACTCTGCGCCGACATGTGGTTGAACACCGCATCGACCATCAGGTCGAAGTCCTGCGCGATGGAGCGAACATCCTCCCAATTGCCCAGCTCCGGGTTGACGGCGTAGAAATCGATGATCGAGAAGCCGTCGTCTGACGAGTACGGGAAGAAGGGCAGGATGTGAATGGTCGAGACCAGCCCTTGCAGCCGGTCCCGGGCGAACCCGCGCAGGGTGCGCAGCGGTGGCTCGCCGGCCTGCCGGAGTGAATCGCCATACGTGATCAGCACCACATCCTGTTCGGAAAACAATGGTCCGGCCGGGTGGGCTGCCGGGCGCGCCGGGAAACGCGCCAACAGCTCCAGCAGGCGTGGATAAATGTCTGCGCCGGGTTCAGGCCCGTAGATTTGGGTTAGCAGGTGTTTGATTTGCTCAGTCATGAGTCTCCAGAAGCTCCAGGGCGCGGGTCAGTGACCGCCGCAGCACGGTAAATGAGAAGTGTTGTAGGCCAACCTCAAAGTTGTTGGCAGCCATCGCGTCCCGCAGCCGGGCATCGTCAATGATGGCACGGGTGCTGGCCACGACTTCCGGCGTGATGTCGTGGTAGAACTCGACCGCCCGCACACCGCACGGCTTGATGTCGGACAGGTAGGGCGGGTAGGTGTGAACGACGAACGGGATGCGATAGTACAGCGTTTCGATGAGGGCGTTGCCGAAGCCTTCATAAGTGCTGGGGTAGGTGACGATGTGCGCCTGGGGATAGATGTCCCACAGGGTGAAGACGCGGTGCCCGTTCAGTTCGCCCCGCTCAGCCCCCACGTAGTCACCGATGAACTGGTAGCGGATGCCGGCCCGATCGGCTTCTTCGCGCAGCCAGGCCCCGTACCGGGTTGGCTCGTCGTGCTCGTAGCCGGTGATGATCAGCACCAGCCGCCGGTCATCGAGCTTGCGCAGCAGCTCGATCGCTTTCTCGATGTTCTTGCGCCGGATCACCCGCGTTGGCTGGAGCACGATCAGATCGTCGGCGCTCAGGCCGAGCGTTGAGCGTAGAGACAGCGCGTAGTCATCCAGCGGAGCGGGCGGCGCTTCGAATTCCCACACGTTGGGCACGTACTGCGCCACAATCCCGCGCCACGCCGCCAGCCGGCGCTGCATGCCGGTGCTGATCACGAAGTGGTGAGCAGTGGGCAGGCGCGGGGGAAAGGCGTCATCAAGGATGTCCTGGATGTGGTTGTGGATGAAGTGATCGCGCTCCCAGTAGAAGTCGTGGTTGTGGCAGATCGCCCTGATCTGGCGGCGCCGGATCGTGTCGGCAATCGCCACACCCAGCGAGATGTTCATCGGGATGGCCGAGGCATTCTGGGAGACGATCATGTCGATCTGAAACTCGTCGATGAAGGCTTCCAGCGCGGTGCGCAGCGCATCCGCTTCGGCGTAGATGCGCCGGTGGAGGTCCGCAGGGGCAACCGGTTCGCGAAACGCGGCCTGGTAGAGGGCGCGCGCCTGCGGTGATTGGAAGTGCATGGCGGGCACCAGGTGGCCCGGCGGCGCGCTGGCATCCAGCTCTCCCGCGCAGTAGTAGGTTTCGTGGCCCATTTCCTCCAGCACCCGGGCCAGTTTGGCCGTTTCCAGGCTCACTCCGTCCACGCCGGCCAGCCGGGTGGAAATGTATCCAATGCGCATGGCTAGAGTCCTCCAGCTTCTTCACTGCCAGGTTGCTGTTCCAGCGCCCCCATCAACGCGGTCAGGGCGAGCGCCGCGCCCGGCCAGACAAACCAGTGCCGGGAGACGGTCGTCGCCGTGGTGGGATCGTAGGCTTCGGGCAGGGCGCCATCCCACTGCGCCGCCGCTTGCAGGCGGGCCAGGGCTTCTGCGCGCAGGACCGCGTCGTTCGTCACCTGCGCGACCAGCAGCGCCTGAACATCGCCCAGCGGCCAGGGCGCGGGCGTATGCACGGAGCCGAGACCGCCGTAGCGCCCCGGATAATACCCGCCCTGATTCGCTTCCGAAAACGCGAACCGGATCGTCGCCCGCCAGATGGGATCGTCCGCGGCGCAGAAGCCCCACGTCGGGGCCAGGGCCAGCGGCAGATCATTCGCGTCATGGTAAAGCCGCTGCCGCCCCTGCCCATCGCTGAGGTAGGCGAACATCTCTGTTCCAGCCAACGCTGCCATGAAGTGCTGCCGCACAGTGTGGTGAAGCGCCTCCGCCTGCGCTAGCAGTGTGTCATCATTCAGCAGCGCCCCGACCCGGCGCAGGACGTGCCAGAGCAGAATGTGGCTGGACAGGTGGTACGGCATCGCTACCGGGTCATCCGCCGGCGTCTCATCGGTGGGAAAGAGGCCGCTGGCCGGGTCCCGGCGCACGCGCAGCAGCGCCAGCACCACGCGAACCTGATCCTGAAACCGATCCAGCATGGCGCGATCGTCAGTCGCTTCGACGTACTCGACCAGCTCCAGGAGCGGGTAAAGCTGCTGGTCAAGCTGAAAGGCCGGGTCTTTCAGGCGACCGTTGGCCAGGTACGAGCGCCCCCAGTAGCCGCCCGGGCGCTGCGCTACGTCAAACAGCCAGATCAGATGCCCGCGCACCAGGTCGACCATCTCCGGCCGCCAGCGGAGCAGCGCCAGGGCCGCGTAGAAGGAGTCGCGGGTCCAGGCCAGCGGCAGAAGCTGGTGATCGGTGATCAGGCACACCGCTTCAGCGTTCACCGGCACGCAGCAGTGATGAGCATACACCAGGCCGCGGCGCAGCACGGCATCCAGCGGATGCCCCTCGAACGGCCAGCCCTGCCAGGCGGCGTGCCAGCGCTCCAGCGCGATTTCCAGCGCTTCCGTGATGCACTCGGCCGGGCAGCCGGCCAGCATCGCTTCTGCGCCGGGATCAAGGCCCACCGCCCAGGTCAGCGTTTCACCGGATACAGCCAGATCGAGCACGGCCGGTTCCGGCGTTTCCCCTGCGGGCGTCTGCCACGCGCCCGCAGCCACGCCTGTGGCTTCGATTGTCGCGCTGCTGCCCAGCGCCGGATTCTCCAGGTGCAGCGAGAGTCCGTGCGGCAGGCGCTGCGCGGTGAGGCGTGTCCGTACCGGCGGGCAGGGGATCGGCCCACCCTCGGTGAGCTGGGTGTAGGCGCAGCGCCCCAGGGACAGCCGGCCGCCCCAGCGCCCGCTGAAAGCGGGGCTGGAAAAACGCCAGCTCTGGATCACCAGCGGCCGGCTGGCGGACAGTGATGTATCCACGAACGTGACCGCCTCTGCCACAGTGCCATCGGCCAGCGTGAGCCGCACGAGCGGAATCGCTGCCTCAAGCAGCCAGACTTCCTGCCCCACGATCGGGCTATCCGGGATCAGGCCGAAACCCGTGACCGCTGCCAGCCCGGCCCGGTAGGCGCGGACGGCTGCCGAGTTGTAGCGCTGTTCTTCCGGGAAGGCATCCGCGCCAGACAGGGTGATGTACCCGTGCCCGGCGTGATAGCTGTTGACCGCGATGATCCGGCCATCGGGCTGCAGGCTGGCGGTCAGGCCGTGCCCGCCGAGATCAAGCGGTTTCTGCCCGGCGGCCGGGTCCAGCCGGAAGGCGCGGTAGCGGCCAAAGAGTGTAGCGCTCCACAGAGTCATGATGGCAACAGGGTCCTGCCGGTATCCGGATCCATCCAGCGGATCTTGTCCGCCGGGAAGCGCACCCAGACATCCTGATCGGGCACTGCCGGGAAGTCCGGGTGGGTGGCCAGCTTGATGATATCCTCGTCGATCTTGATCGTCAGCAGGTTCTGGGAGCCAAGGGGTTCGACCACCATCACCTGCACCCGGATCGCATCTTCGGCCGGCCGACTCATCGCTTCCATGTTTTCGGCACGAATGCCAATCAGGACTGGCTGCCCGTCATAACGCTTTAGCTCAGCCTCGTACAGCGGCGCGGGCGTGAGCGCGAAATCGCCGATCTTGACGTGCAGACTGCCATTGTGGCGCTGCACGTGGCCGAGCAGGAAGTTCATGGGAGGGTTGCCAATGAACCCGCCAATAAACTTGTTCGCCGGCCTGTCGTAAACGGTCGTCGGCGCATCGCACTGCAGGATTTCACCGTTGCGCATCACGGCGATCCGGTCACCCATGCTCAGGGCCTCAATCTGGTCGTGGGTGACGTAGATCGTTGTGGCGTGCAGGTCGGCCAGCAGGCGCTTCAATTCAGCGCGCATCTCCAGCCGGAGCAGCGCATCCAGGTTGCTGAGGGGTTCGTCCATGAGGAGGACGTCTGTTTTCACGGCAATGGCGCGGGCCACTGCCACGCGCTGGCGCTGGCCGCCGCTCATCTGCGATGGAAAGCGATCCAGCATCTCTTCGATGTGCAGCATCTCCGCTGCGCGCCGCACGTTCTTCTCTACTTCGGCCTTGTCCGCCTTGCGCATCTTTAGCCCAAAGGCGATGTTGTCGTAGACCGTCATGTGCGGGAAGATGGCGTAGTTCTGAAACACCATGGAGATGCTGCGCTCGCGGGGTGGAAGGTAGGTGACCTCCCGGTTACCGATGCTGATGCGGCCGGCATCCGGCAGGCCGAGGCCCGCCACCGCGCGCAGGAGCGTGGTTTTGCCGCAGCCGCTTGGTCCCAACAGCACCACAAATTCCTGGTCGTGGACGGTCAGGCTGACATTATTGACCGCAGTCATTTTGCCGAAAGTCTTGACGACGTTTTCGATCCTGATCTCTGCCATTGCCTGACCTCACTTGGTGATCTGTCCCCACATGTTGAACAGGTACTTGCGGATGAAGAAGATGAAGATCATCGACGGCAGGAGCATGAAGAACGCCCCGGCGAACTTGTACTCGAGCGGGGACGTTCCCAGCACCGTCAGCACCTGCGCGGGGAGCGTGCGGTTGCGAATAGTGAGAATGACGGCCGCGAAGACCTCATTCCACGATGTCACGAACGTGAAGATGGCGGATGCCGCGATTCCCGGCGCGGCCAGGGGCAGCACCACCCGCACAAAAGCCTTGATCGGCGTGCTGCCAAAAACGTGGGCGGCTTCCTCCAATTCGCGCGGGACGCTGGCAAACACGCTGGACATGACCAGGATCGTGGTGGGCAGCGTCAGTGCAGTGTGGACCAGGGCCAGGCTGTAAAGCTGGTCGCGCATCCTGAACTGGATGAACATGACCGCCAGCGGCACGGCCAGCACCACGATTGGAAACGCGCGCACCGCCAGGATCGACAGCTTGAACAGGTCGCGCCCCCGGAACAGATAACGCGAGATCGCATAGCCCGCCGGCGTGGCGACAATTGTCGAGAACACGACGGTGATGAGGGCCACCAGGACACTGCGCACCGTGGAGTCGATCACTCCCTGCGAATTGAGGAAGAAGCGCATCGTCTCGAACGAAATCGGGTTGGGGAAGGCGTTCTTGGGGTAGGCGCGTACGGCGTCAACCGTGCTGAACGCCATCGAAGCAATCAGGTACAGAGGCACCAGAATCCACGCGACGAGGATAAACGCCAGGACGTAGGTGAGCGCGCGGTTGAACCGCCGGCGCCGGATCGCGCGCCGCTGCAGCCGCGCCATCTCTTCAGAGAGTGGAGCTAAATTCGCCTGGGTGGTCATTCCCGCGCCTCCTCCTGCGTTCGGAGGGAGCGCAGGTAGAACACTGCCGTGATCATCGAGATCAGCAGGATAAGCCCGGAGTAAGCGGCCGCCAGGTTCGGGTTACGGAACTCGACATACCAGCGGTAGGCTTCACTGGCCAGCACGGTCAGCCCGCGCCCGGCAATGGCCAGCACCACGCCGAAAACCTGGAAGGCAAGGATGGTGCGCAGGATGAGCGCCACCTGCAGGCTGGGCTTCAGCAGCGGCAGGATGACGTAGCGGACGCGCTGCCACAGTCCTGCGCCAAACAACTCCGCCGCCTCCAGGTAGCTTTCCGGGACGGCCTGCAGGCCGGAGACGATAATCACCATCACGATTGAGGTCGCGCGCCAGACTTCGGCCAGCACGATGGCCAGGATCATGTATTGCTTGCTCTCCACGCTCAGGAAGATGATCGGGCTGGAAATCAGGCCCATGCCCTGCAACGCGCTGTTCAGGAAGCCCGATTGCGTGAAGATCGAGAACCACAGAATTCCGACTGCCAGGTCTGAGGTTGCCAGCGGTATCGAAAAGACGTACAGAAACAGCGTGTTGCCCCGCAGACGCGATTGCAGCAGCAGGGCCATGATGAAGGCCAGCAGGAACTGGAACGGCAGGATCAGCACCAGGAGCAGCAGGGTGGTGAGCAGAGCGGGGATGAATTCGCGGTCGGTGACCATGCGCTCAATATGCCGCAGCGTCCACTCCCCGGTATCGCCCTGGTTGACAAAGCCCGTGATCTGCTCCCCCTCGGTTGAGAGCACCTCCAGATACCCGGCGCGCGCCCAGCCGGTGATGGTTTCACCGCTGGCGGCTTCGCCCTGCAACTCGTACCAGATTTCGACGGTGCGCTGGCCGGCGATCTCCACTGTGGCATCCTGTGCCACCTGGGCGATAACCGGGCTGATCGGCCCTGGCTCGGCGCGCACATCGCGATCGCGCCGGCGGATCGAACCGCTACTGATCGGCGCGCCCTCGGTCGCCGGCTCGTCCTCGCGGATGTAGCTGGCTGGAACCCAGCCTTCAAACGGCTGGTTGGCCATGTCCTGACCGCGGATCAGATACCAGCTTTCCGCCGCGCTGGATGTTTCCCCCTCCGTTTCTTCGGCATCCTCGGCTTCTATTGCCGCCGGCGCTGCCTCTACGCCCAGGTTACCAAGCAGTACCACCTGGGCGCTCTGGCGCACCTGGCCCACCACCGCGGCAGTGTCATCCGGGGTGGCGTATACGTTCAGGCTGACATCCTCCGCGCGGAAAGCAAGTACCATGGTCTGAAGCATTGGCCAGGCGAAGAAGAAGAGGAGGAAAAGCGTTGAAGGCAGCAGCAACAGATAGGGGGTCAGGTTAGTCTTTTTGCGTAGCTGTTGAGACACAGACTACCTCCCGAAATATCACCTGGAGGAAGGCGTGTTACCGCCGGCCTCCCTCCAGGTGTATAGCGGCGCTGGAGTCAGCGCCTGTCGGTTATTCGACCTGGCAGATTCCTTCACTGATCGGATCAGGCGGCCAGCAAGCAGCACCGGTGTCGTTCAACAGGGCCTGCAGGTTAGCAGCCTCTTCTTCTAACGCGGTCTGAATGTCTTCACCATCGAAAACGATACGGGTAAACGCGTTGCGGAAGATCTGGTTGATCTCGCCGCCGCGCTCGCCCAGGCCAACCGGAAGCAGCGCCGGGATCGCATTGGGGGCGGTGGCCTGCGCGGCCACGGCTGCGGCCTCAATAGCGACTTCGACCGGCAGCTCGCTCATATCGACTCCGTCCACAATCGGGAAGAAAGCGAGTTTGTTGAGGACCTGCGCCTGGACTTCCGGTGTGGTCAGGTAATCGATCAGGGCCATCGCCCCTTCGGCGTCAGGTGCTGTCTTGGGAACGCCCAGGCCGACGACCACCGGCATGAACCCGAGTCCTGCCGGGCCGGATGGCGCCGGGAACGCCACGAAGTTGTCCGGCTGCTCCCGGAACGCGTTGATCAGGCGGGCGGTGTGGTCAAAGGCGACCCATACTTCACCGGCCAGCAACGGTTCCTGCATCTGGGAATAGGTGATGGACTGCTCATGGACATAGGGCCAGAGGTCCTTCATGAACTGGAACATCTCTACCGCAGCTTCGCTCCTGAACTGGGTGACCATCCCGCCCGTGTAGGACGGGTAGATGTACCCTTCCAGGAAACGATGCCACAGCCCGCCTTCACCGACCGGGAAGCCCAGCCGCGCTTCGCCCGTTCCGTCCTTGATGTTCCTGGCCCATTCCGCTAACTGGTCCCAGGTGAGGGCATTCAGGTCGGCGCCTTCCGGCAGGTATTCGAGCGCGTCGACATGGGCGGCCATGATGTAGGTCGCCTGCATCCAGGGGATGTAGTACTGGTAGTCTTCGCTGCCCATCAGACCCAGGTCAACGAATGCGTCGGCCAGGTCGCGTTCCTCCTCAATCTGCTCAAGCAGATCGGTGAGGTCCATCAACACGTCGTTGCTGACCAGGCTCGGGAAGCCACCATGCAGGATGCCGATCAGGTCGACCGTTCCGGTTCCCGCCGCGGTCTCTGCGATGATCAGGTCCAGGAGTTCCCCTTCCTGAAGCTGGCTGAAGTATTCAACGCCACCGAAATCGGTCAGAATTGACCGGAACTTCTCGCCTTCCTCGACCGGGGAAAACTGCGTCCCGAAGAAGGCTACGCCGCCCTGCGCAACGACCATTGACACCGTTACAAGGATCACAACCACTGCTAGAAACAATGCGCGAAACTTCATTTGTTTGTATCCCTCCACATAATCCGCCATGCTGATGGGCCAGGACAAAAATTGGCTACAGGTCGATAAACACCTCCTATCCTATTGAATGAGCCTGACCAGCCGGATGCTGGATGCGCTAGTGGCGAGAAGGCCCGCTTGAAGCTCTGACGACCAGGGTGGGCTGCAACAGCAGTTGCCTCACCTCTGGCTGATCGGCTGTGATGAGTTCAATGAGCTGGCGACAGGTCTGCCGCCCACTTTCGAATACCAGGCAGTCAACGCTCGTCAATGGGGGATCGGCGGTTGCTGCCAGGGGAGAATCGTCATAGCCGCTGATCCCTACATCGCTGCCGGCGCGCAGGCCAAGCTGGCGGGCAGCGGCGATCACGCCGAGCGCCATCAGATCGTTGGAAGCCACAATCGCGGTGGGCGGCTGTCCCATGCGCAGCAGGGTGAGGCCCAGCTCCAGCCCGCTTTCCCGGGTGAGGTCGCCGTAGGCGACCAGCGCTGGATCGAATGCCAGGTCGTGTTCCTGTAGCGCGCGGCGGTAGCCTGCCAGGCGGTAGCGGGTGAGCATCAGGTCTGGCATGGCCGCGACAAAGGCGATCCGCCGGTGGCCCAGCGCGATGAAATGCCGGGTGACCAGGTAGAGTCCCTGCTCGCCATCCACGTCTACATAGCTGAATTCGAAATCCGTCTCGCTGCGGCCAAATGTCACGAACGGCATCCCCGTCTGGTGCAGGTACTGGACACGGGGGTCAACCTGCCGGGTGCGGAGGGTGATCACGCCATCCACCCGGCCGCTGCCAACAATTCGCCGGTAAACCGGCAGCCCATCAGCCTCGGCGATCTGGGTCGCCAGGAGCAGGTCGTAGGACTGGCTGGTGGCCTCGGTGCCGACTCCGGCCAGGAATTCGGAGAAGAACGCGTCGCTGAAGCGCGGGCCGTAAGCGGGCAGGATCAGGCCGATGGTGTTGGTGCGCTGGCTCTGCAACTGGCGGGCAAGCTGGTTGGGCTGATAGCCGAGCCGCTGAGCGGCATCGAGGATGATCGTGCGGGTTTTCTCGGAGACGTCGCTGTAGCCAGCCAGCGCCCGCGAGACGGTGGTGACGGAATAGCCGGTTTCTCTAGCCAGGTCCTTCAGGGTGATTCGCATCACGACCCTCAGGGCTTTCTGAGGCGCGCTGTCGAACGTGTGGCTGACACCTCAGGAGCAGAATGTTACCGGACGAAAGGGTAGGACGGGAGCGAAGGGGAAAATGATGATCTGGGCGAATTGCCTGACTGCAATTGGTGATCTCAGCATAATCCAAAACGTTTTGGATGTCAATGTACCTTTTTCTCCGGGTCACGGCAATCGCTTCAAAACAGAGTGAGTAATTGAAGCAAGAACGACTCACCCAGAGCAGCGCGATAGCGTTTCTGTTTTAGACTGCCTTTGGTTATGTCCTGTTTAAGCAGGTTAAGGGCCAGGCGGCGCAGGGCCGCGAAGTTCTGGGCGCCATTGTCTTTGCGGATGCGCGAAGCATCCTCGTTAAAGGTCACATCCAGCACCCAGTGAAGGGTATTCTCAATACCCCAATGCTGACGAGTGGCCTGCAGGAGTTGATGGGCATTGGGGGGCAGGCTGCTGATGTAGTAGGCCGTTTCCTGTTCAACTCGGTCAGGGGAGCGGCGTTCACGCTGTACCCGAACAATGGTCTGCAAGTCGGGCCACCCGTCGTAGTGACGGATATGCTCAAAAGCGAGCGGGTCGGCAATTACCCAACAGCGTCGGACTTCGATGCGACCATGGAGCTTATTGATGGTTTCATGGTAGTCATGGGGCATGTTCTCGAACTGCACCTGGTCAGCATAGTCGAACCAGTCCCCCACAGCCGGGAGTGTAAGGTACTATGTGTAAATCCCCTCCATTGGTTTAAAACTCCAACTGGTCCCCACTGCTGTCAGCTTCTGCAATCTCCATGTCGAGGATCCAGCAGGTCACGTAGTCCATCGCCCAGCAGGTTCAGCCCAAAGACAGCAGTTGCAATAGCCAGACCGGGGAAGAATGTCAGCCACCATGCCTGGTAGACGTAGTTCCGTCCTTCGGCCATCAGCGCGCCCCATTCAGGCATTGGCGGTTGCACACCCAGGCCGATAAACCCCAGCGCGCTTGCCGCAAGGAGCATTGCGCCAATCCGCAGCGAAACCAGCACGAACAGATTGGGCATCACATTGGGCAGTACATGGTGTATCAGCAGATGCACTTCTGTACCGCCAAGCGAGCGGGCTGCTCTGACATACAGCGTGTCTGCAACCAGGAGTGTCTCAGCACGTGCCTGGCGATAGTAGGTTGGCAGCCCTGCCAGCGCCAGAGCGACGGCCAGAACAATAGAAGAACGTCCCAGTGCCGCAACCATCACGACGGCGAGCAGCAGGCTGGGCACGGCGATCCAGGCATCCATCAGGCGCGTCAGTATTCCTTCCGGCAGACCGGGACGCATTCCGGCCAGGATTCCCAGCAGAATGCCCGGCAGTGCAGCCATCAGCACGGACGCTGCTGCCACAGCCAGACTGATTCGCGCACCGATCAGGATGCGACTGAACAGGTCCCGTCCAAAGGCATCCGTCCCCAGAAAGTGCTGCCAGGATGGGCCCTGAAGGCGTTCTCCTGGGGTCATCGCCGCCATATCGTACGGAGCGATAAGAGGAGCCAGCAGTGCGACTGCGATCAGTCCCACTGTGATAATCACGCCGATGACAAATGGTGCAGGCAGCAGCCGCGGAGATGATTGAGCAGCGGTGA
>CAZGYW010000024.1:0-13649 GCA_964530495.1 uncultured Anaerolineae bacterium | reverse complement strand
CCTTCGCTCACGATCAGGTCAACATACCCGGAGTTCTGCAGCACGATCTGGTCGAACAACTCCAGCGACCACAGCCCAAACTCGACGTTCTCGCGCGCCACTTCCTCGATGAAGCGGCGCTCGGCCTCGGTGATGGCCTTGCTCATCCCGCCCGGCAGGGCAGCCACCGGGTGAATCGCCCGCCCGCCGATGATCTTGATCACCTCGTGGTTGCGCTTGCGGGTGTTGATCACGCGCAGGCCGGCTTCCTTGCCCGCCGCGGCGATCACCCCCAGGATGTTGCGCTGGCCTGCCGGCGCATCCGGGCCGACCACAAAGTCCGGCCCGCCGAGGGCGTAGAAGTGCGTGGCATGGTCGGTCACGTAGAACGCCATGTAGAACAACTCACGCAGCTTTTTGGCGGCCAGCGGCGGATCGACGTGATACAGCGCGTCCAGCGCCTTGGCCGCCGCCATGTGGTGCGCCTCCGGGCACACGCCGCAGATGCGGTTGGTGAGCCGGGGCATCTCCTCCGCCGGCCGCCCCAGGCAAAAGACTTCAAAACCGCGCAGTTCCGGCACCTGGAAATAAGCGTTAGCCACTTCCCCGGCATCGTCCAGGAACACTTCGATCTTGCCGTGCCCTTCCAGGCGGGTAATGGGATCAATGGTGATTTGTTTCATGTCCGCCTCCTATTCCGCCAGTTTGGGGTCCAGCCGCGGGACTGCGGGGTGCGGTTCGGCCACCGGGTGCCCGTTGGCACGGGTCAGCCGGGTCCGCCGCAGCAGCGAATGCGCCAGGCTGAAGCGGTAGAAGTAGCCCGCCGGGTCCGGCAGCGTGTCCAGCACCGCGTCGATCGCTTCTGGCGTCTCCGCGTCGATCACGGACGCGATGGCGCTGATCAGCCGCGCGCCGATGTCCTCAACGCCCTCCACCGGGCCGTAGCAGCCGCGGCAGCCCATATTTACGGACGGGCACAGCGCCCCGCAGCCGGCCCGCGTGGCGATCCCGGCGCAGAACAGCCCCTGCTCCAGCAGGCAGATCTCCGGGTCCGGCACGATCTCGTAGGGCCGGTAAAAGCGCGTGATGCGCTTGACATCCCGCTTGCGCGGACACTCATCGCACACCGCCACATCCATCCCGATCACCGATCCGGGCGGCGGCAGGGTGTTGGTCAGGATGGCCTCCACCGCCGCGATCGTCCACTTCGCTTCCGGCGGGCAGCCCGGCAGGTAGTAGTCCACCGGCACAACCTGGTCCAGCGTTTTGACCGTGTTCCAGAAGGCGGGCAGGGTCAGCGTGCCTTCCGGCACTTCGGTGCTGAGCTGCGGCTCAATCCCGTCCGGGTTGTCCGTGCTCGGCGAGTCGTGGTAGATGAAGCGCATCATGTGCTCGCGGTCGGTGAAGTTGGCCAGCCCCGGCATGCAGCCTTCCATCGCGCAGCTGCCGTAGGCCACCAGCACCTTGCTCTTGCGGCGCAGCAGATGGGCCATGTGCGCGTTGTGGTCGTTGCGGATCGCGCCGTTGAAGAGGCAGACGTCGATCTCGCCGTCGGCCATCGCGGCCACATCGGCCTCTTTGAAGTCCATCGCGCACGGCCAGAACACGATGTCGAAGGCCGCCGCCACATCCAGCAGCTTCTCATGGATCGCCAGCACCGCGATCTCGCAGCCCCCGCAGGAGGAGGCCCAGTACAGCGCCAGTTTAGGTTTGCCGTTAGCCATGCGCCACCTCCTCCACTGCGGGAACCGCCAGGCGCGGCGCCATGTCCGCGATGGTATCGCGCCACTCCAGCGGCCCCAGGCGGGCGATTGTCTCCGTCATGGCCGCCACCGTCTCCGTAAAGAGCGTGCCCTGCGCCGCAGATGCCCAGGCGAGCTGGACGCGATCCGGGTGGACGCCCATCTGGGCGAGTGTCCGGCGCAGCAGCGCGATCCGGCGCATAGCCTTGTAGTTACCTTCCTGGTAATGGCACTGGCCGGGGTGGCACCCCATCACCAGCACCCCGTCCGCGCCTTCACGCAGGGCCTTGAGCACGAACACCGGGTCCAGCCGCCCCGTGCACATGATGCGGATGTCGCGCAGCGTGGCGGGGTAGCCCAGGCGGCTCGTCCCGGCCAGGTCCGCTGCCCGGTAGGAGCACCAGTTACACAGGAAGCCGACGATCACCGGCTGCCGGTCGCCCCAGGCGGGATTCAGCGCAGGGTAGTCGAAATTCAGTTGCATGACGCTTCCCTCCTATGCCATTTCCGGCTGGCCGTAGACGACCCGCTGCCCGTTGCCGGCCCGCAGGTCGTACAGGACGCCTTCGATCTGGGCCATGATCGCGTCGTAGGTGAAGTGCTGACCGCTGATCACCTGGCTCGGACAGGAGGCCACGCACGTGCCGCAGCCCTTGCACAGCGCCGGGTTGACGCGGCTGACGCCCAGCTCCTCGATAAAGTCGATCGCGCTGTACGGGCACATCGTGTTGCAGATCCGGCAGCCGGAGCAGCGCGTTTCGTCAATCTGGGCGCGCACCGGCTCGATCTCCACCTCGCCCTGCCCGATCAGGCTCAGCACCCGCGCGGCAGCCGCCGCCCCCTGGCCCACAGTCTCCGGGATGTCCTTCGGCCCCTGGCACGCCCCGGCGATGAAGATGCCGTCGGTCATGGTAGCCACCGGGTCCAGCTTGGGATGGCGCTCGGTGAAGAATCCGGCATTGGAGCAGCCGATGCCGAAGCGGTGCGAGACTTCCACCGCGTCTGCGCGCGGCTCCATCGCCACCATCAGCAGGACCATATCCACCGGGATGCGGCGCTGTTTAGCGATCAGGGTGTCCTCCACCTGGATGATCAGCTTGCCTTCCTCACCATCCTGCCGGGCGGCGTCAGTCACCTCCGCCACGCGCCCGCGGATCATGTGCGTCCCTTCATTCAGAATGCGGTGGTAGAACTCCTCGTAGTCTTTGAAGCTGGTACGCATATCGATGTAAAACTGGTAGACATCGGCGTCGGTCTTTTCCTTGACCAGATGGGCGAATTTGAGGGCTGCCATACAACAGGTGGCCGAGCAGTAGGTGTTGTGGCGGTCATCCCGGCTGCCCACGCAGTGAATGATGCCTACCGTCTTCGGCTGGGTCACGCCATCGCGCAGCACCACGCGCCCGGAAGTCGGCCCGGCCGCGTTGACCATCCGCTCAAATTCCATGCTGGTGAACACGTTCGCCAGGCGCCCGTACCCGTACTGCGGGATCTTACGCGGGTCAAAAGTATCGTAGCCGGTCGCCAGAACGATGTTGCCCACCTCCAGGATGACGATCTGGTCCTCCTGGGCGAAGTCAATCGCGCCCGTGGGGCAGAATTTCTCGCAGGCCTTGCAGGTGCCCTTCTGGAAGTAGATGCAGCTTTCGACATCGATCACAGGATACTTGGGCACGGCCTGCGGGAACGGGCGGTAGACCGACGTCCGGTAGCCCAGCCCGGATTCGAAGACCTCATCGACCACCTTCGCCGGGCAGCGGGACCAGCAATCCCCGCAGCCGGTGCACAGGTCGGTGTTGACCTTGCGCGCCTTCTGGCGCACGCGCACCGTGAAGTTGCCCACGTAGCCGTCCACCTGCTCAACCTCGGCGTAGGTCATCAGCGTGATGTTGCGGTGGTTGCCCACGTCGAACATCTTGGGCGTCAGGATGCAGGCGGAGCAGTCCAGCGTGGGGAAGGTCTTATCAAGCTGGGCCATGTGCCCGCCGATGCTCGGCTCGCGCTCGACCATGACCACCGGGCGGCCGGAGTTAGCAATCTCCAGCGCGGTATTGATCCCGGCGATCCCCCCGCCGACAACCAGCGTCGTTTCCTTGATCACCGCCTTGAACGGCTCCAGCGGCTGCAACTCCTGCACCCGCCGGATCGCGCCGGAGACGATGGCTTTGGCTTTGTCCGTGGCGGCTGCCGCATCATGGCGGTGCACCCAGCTGGCATGCTCGCGGATGTTCGCCATCTCCATCAGGTAGGGATTCAGCCCGGCTCGCGCCGCCGCCCCGCGAAAGGTTGGCTCGTGCATATGGGGCGAGCAGGCCGCCACCACGATGTGGGTCAGACCCTGCTCGTGAATGTCCTGCTCGATCAGCTCCTGCCCCAGGCTGGAGCACATGAATTTGTAATCCCTGGCCATCGCGACATTAGGCAGCGTGCTCGCCCACTGCGCGACGGCCTCCACATCCACTGTCCCGGCGATGTTATGGCCGCAGTGGCAAACGTAGACGCCAATCCGCTGTTCAGTCATGGGTTCGTGTCCTTTCCCGGCCCGTCAGCCCTGTGACGGCCTGTCACTTCATGGACGGCAGCGGCAGCGCGTCTTTGTCGCGCCGCTTCGGCTGGCGGTCAGCGGGCTGGTCTTCCTGACCGATCTTGCTGAGCGCACCACGGGCGGAGACGATCTCGTTGCCGATGTCCACCGCGTCCGGAGTCAGGCCGAAGGCAAGGCCCATCATCTGGGTGAAGTACAGCACCGGCAGGTTATAGTCCGTCCCGAACATCCGGTTGACGTTACTCTGGTACGCATCCAGGTTAAGCTGGCACATCGGGCACACGGTGACGATCATGTCCGCCTCATACGCCGCCGCGTTGCGCAGGATGCGCCGGATCAGCTCGAAAGCGGTGTCCTCGCTGATCTGGGTCATGTGGCCGCCGCAGCAGTGCGCCTTCATCGGAAAGTCGACGACGGTCGCCCCCAGCGTCTTCAGAAGGTCGTCCAGGTGCGTGGGATATTCCGGGTTGCCCGCGTAGTACGGGCGCACGATCAGGCAGCCGTAGTACGGCGCCACCCGCAGGCCCTTGAGGGGCTGCTTGACCTGCGCCGCCACCGCCTCCAGGCCAACATCCTCGATGATCACATCCAGCAGGTGGCGGATGTGCATCCGGCCGGGGTCGTAGTGCAGCTTGCCGGCCGCCAGCGCCTGGTTGACCTGCTGGCGCACCTTCGGGCTGATGGCCATGTGCTCGTCGGTCTTGCGCAGGTTCAGGAAGCACGCGCTGCACGGGGCGACCAGCTCATTGGTGGCTTGCTCGGCGGCTTTGGCCAGGTTACGCGCCACCAGGCTGTAGGCCGGCAGCCGCTCGATGCTGAAGAACTCGGTCGCGCCGCAGCAGTTCCAGTCCTCCACCTCCTGAAAGCGCAGGCCCAGGATGTCCGCCACCGCCTGGGTGGACCGATCATAAGCGCGGGCATTCGACTGCAGCGAACAGCCGGGGTAGTAGGCATAGTGTCCATTGGGTTTCGCCATGTCACACCTCCTGCTGCGCCGCGATCCGCCGGGCTTCGGTCAGGATGGCGGTCAGTTGAAGCATCGTGCGAATCGACTCGGGCGTGGTGGGCATCCGGCCTTTGGTCAGCATCTGGAAGCCCAGCGCGCCCTTGCCCACCATCTTCAGCGGGTTGTGAGTCAGGTGGTAGCGCGTGGCCAGCCCGAACTCAAAGCTGCGCCCGTAACGTTCCACATACCCCATAAAGCTGTGGGACCAATCAACATGCTCGTCTTTGCGGTACAGCCCCTGCGCCACAGCCATCTGCTTGAGGGTGTACATCAGGTCGGTGATGGGGATGTCCTGCGGGCAGCGCACCGTGCAGTAGTAGCACGACACGCAGTACCAGGGCGTGTTGCTGCGCAGCACCTCTTCCTCCATCCCGGCCATCACCAGGGCAAACAGCAGGCGCGGGGAAGCGTCCATATCCGGCGCGGACGGGCACGACCCCCCGCAGGAGCCACATTGCAGGCACTGGGCCAGTGACTCACCGCCGGGGGTCGCGTCCATCACGCGTTGCAGGAAGCTTCGGCCATTGGAGTTACCTGGCATAACGGTGACCTCCTCCCTCCACCATGCTGCAGGCTGCTGTGACAACGGCCTGCAGGATCGCGGAATCAGCGTGGGGCTATTCAGTTAGCGCGGTTGACAGGGCGAAATCGCGGAGGAGTGCGATGCTGGGCTGCAATGCCGATGCGTAATGAGGCAGCGATGCACGGGTTGTGAAGCCCGTCGAGTTCACACGCCCTCGCCGCGCCGGTGAAGGGTCCGGGCGGCAAGCGGCAACAAGAAATCTATGTGTTCTCAGTATAGTGAAAAAACGGCGCCTGAGAAGTATCTTTAGTGAATTATTTCACAATAAAGGCATCAAAATCACCGAATTTGGTTACTTTGCACAAAGAGGGATTGACTTTCCGGGCCGGGTGGCCGGGTTAGGCCGGGCGACCTACTCGTGCCCGGCTGCCAGTTCACAGCTTTTCGTCGTACACGTACACCGGGGTATTCATGATGATCCAGTTGTCCCACAGCCACTTCGCGTCGCTGACGCTGAGGTTGACACAACCGTGCGACCAGTAGTAGCCGAAGTTGTCGTGCCAGTAAACGCCGTGGAACGCCTCCCGCCAGTTGAAGTACATATGGTACGGCACCTGGTCCAGCGCGTAGAAGTCATCGCTGCCGGCGGCGCCTTCCATCGGCCCCACTTCCCAGAACAGCTCCACCTTCCACACGCCAGGATCGGTCTGCCAGCGTTCCTCGTCCATATCCCCGGTGGAAACCAGGGTAGCCATCACCGGACGCTCACTCTCGTAGGCCACCAGGTTCTGCTCGTAGGTGCTCACGCCGACCCAGCGCCAGTTGAACGTGGCGGGGGGCGTGGGATGCACGATGCTCAGGTTAGTCTGCACCGTCCACTGGCCCGGCCCGACAAGGTGCCAGTCCCATTCGCCAACCGCCACCGTCGCGTAGATGTTCATCAGGTCGTAGCGGTTGAACGATCCCGACTGCCGGCAGTCGCGCGGGCCGCCCGGCGTGAGCGCCGTGCAGTGGTCGTAGATCGCCCAGGCGAAGGGCATCTCCATGTGGTTGATGGTCACGCCGCTGAAGGTTGACGGCTCGGCGAAGTGCGCGTTCCGGAGTGAGGCCCAGCGCCCGGGGCGAATTTCTGCCCAGTCGCCGGAGGTCTGGAGCACGTTGACGTAGGTGCTGCGCCCGGCCGTGAGGATTTCGACCACCTTGCCCCCGGGCGTGTCGTAGAGCGGAACCCGGTCGTTATCGAAGTAGACGAAGTCCTGCCCGGCGATCACGCCCAGGTCGTAGGGCACCGGAGTCACATCCGGATAGGGCTGCGCCGCCATGAGCGCATCACACTCCGCCGTCTGCGGGGTTTCGAGGGTGACGCCGGCGCAATTGGGGTGCCCCTGGGCGCGTGCCGGTACGGCGGCCAGGCCAGCCAGGCCAACCAGGGCTGCGAACAATACCGCAACGATGACAGGTGTAGGGTTGTTACGCATAGCGTTCCTTCCGTGTCCTGGACGTTGTACTGCCATGATACCGCAGATCCGCCCTCCGCCAACGCCCCCCGAATGGAACAGCACCTTCGCATCTTCCGTCTGGCGTGGCTTGACTTCAGGCAATCTGATCTATAATGGCTGTGGGGGCTTCTCAGTTTTCGGACACCCGTCCGGACTGGAGAAATCGAGCGATGAGCATCAATGGGCTCACTCGCGTTGCCATCATTGGCACCGGTGGTTTCGGCCGCTATCACATCCGCCGCATGCTCAAACAACAGAATACCACCCGGATCACCGCCGTCTGTGAGCCATCCAAGGATGAATATGCGCAGGCGGCGGCGCTGTTCACGGACGCCGGGCTGCGCCCACCCCCCAACGAACCCGAGTTCTACCGCCTGCTGGCGACCTATGCCGGCGAGCTGGATGCCGCGCTGGTCGTCACACCCCACGCCTTTCACCACGACCAGGTCAAGGCCTGCCTGGAAAACGGGCTGGACGTCCTGGTTGAAAAACCCATGGTGATGAACGCCGCCGAAGCGCAAAGCCTGATCGAAACCCGCGACCGCACCGGCAAGCTGCTTGTCGTGGCCTTCCCCGGCAGCCTCTCACCGCAAATCCGCACCGCGGTGGGGCTGCTGCGCAGCGGCGAACTGGGCGCCCTCCTGAACATCAGCGGCGTGGTGTGGCAGGACTGGATCGGGAACCTCCCTTCGTGGCGCGGGGAACCCGAAATCTCAGGTGGGGGCTTCCTGTTTGACACCGGCGCGCACATCCTGAACACCATTGCCGACCTCGCCGGGGAGGACTTTGTCGAGGTCGCGGCCTGGCTGGATAAGCGGGGCACCCGGGTGGATATCCTCGGCGCGGTGATGGCCCGCCTTTCCTCCGGGGCGCTGGTCACCATCAACGCCAGCGGCGCCACAATCCCAAGCTGCGCTTCGGATGTGCGCGTCTTCTGCACGAACGGCATCCTCCGCACCGGCATGTGGGGCGAACGGCTGGAAATCCAGCATAACGGCGAAGACGACCTGCTGCCCGTGCCCGTGCCGGAGTCGCTCGGCGCGTGGCAGCAGTTCATCAGCGTGCGGACGGGCGCAATCCCGAACCCCTGCCCGCCGGAGGTTGGCCTGCGCATGGCCCGCCTGTGGGATGCGATCAACGAATCGGCCCGGCAGGGTGGCGTACCCGTCCATTCGCAACCGATCATGAAGGGCTCCGCCAGCCTGGAAGAGCCTGTTCCTGCCTGATTTCCCTCCGAGGAGAAAAATAGCAATGAGTGCAATCCGAGTCACGGTATGGAATGAAAACCGCCATGAGCACCGCGGTGATGCGAAAGTCATCGCCATCTATCCGCACGGCATTCACGAGGCGATCGCGGCCTTTTTGCGCGAGCAGGGGTTTGCCGTTACCACGGCTACCCAGCAGCAGCCGGAGCATGGCCTGACCGAGGATGTGCTGGTGCAGACCGACGTCCTGATCTGGTGGGCGCACATCGCGCATGACGAGGTCGATGACGCTGTCGTCGCCCGCGTGCACCAGCGTGTGCTGGATGGCATGGGGCTGATTGTGCTGCACTCCGCCCACTTTTCGAAGATCTTCACCCGCCTGATGGGCACATCCTGCAGCCTCCAGTGGCGTGAGGACGACAAGCGCGAGCGGCTGTGGGTCGTCGCGCCCGGCCACCCGATCACCGAGGGCCTGGGTGAATACTTCGAAATCCCGCAGACCGAGATGTATGGCGAACCGTTCGACATCCCGCAGCCCGACGAACAGGTCTTCATCAGCTGGTTCCAGGGCGGTGAAGTGTTCCGCAGCGGGTGCTGCTACCGCCGCGGGCGCGGGCGCGTGTTCTACTTCCGCCCCGGCCACGAAACACTGCCGATCTACTATCAGCCGGAGGTACAACGGGTGATCACCAATGCGGTCCGCTGGGCCGCGGCAGTGGCCCCTGGCCCCGTCCTGCGCGTCGTTCACGCCAGGGAACCGCTGGAGCCGCTTCCCGACGCGGAGTAGCCGGCTGCGCAACGCCGCCAGGCCTCATCGTGAGCATTCTGAGTCAATTTCTGGACTGTCTCTTTACCAACCGCCATCCTGCGGGGTGGCGGTTGGTTATAGCAAGGAGGAAATGAAACATGGCAGACTTCAACGGACTGGGGCTTCATCTCGGCAACCTCTCCAGGCTTTCATCGGCCAGGAGCCGGTCGATCAGCCCGGAAAACTTCACCGGCGCAAAGGGCCAGGGCGGCATGGCGACCGAGGGCACCGGCGCGGACTGCGCGCGGGACCTGGGCCAGGGCTGGAAAATTTCCCCCTCAGTGGTGATTAAGGCCGGGGAAACGTTCACGCTGGCAGACATCGACGGTCCCGGCGCGATCCAGCAGATCTGGATGACGCCGACCGGGCGCTGGCGCTTTGCCATCCTGCGCTTCTACTGGGACGGCTCCGAACAGCCCTCGGTAGAATGCCCGCTGGGTGACTTCTTCTGCAGCGGCTGGGGAGAATTCGCGCAGCTCAGCTCGCTGCCGGTCTGCGTCAATCCGGGCAGCGGCTTCAACTGCTACTGGGAGATGCCCTTCCGCAAGCACTGCCGGATAACGCTGACCAACATCGCCGACGAGAACATGGTCCTCTACTACCAGATCAACTACACGCTGACCGACGTGCCGGACGATGCGGCCTACTTCCACGCCCAGTTCCGGCGCGTGAATCCGCTGCCCTACAGGACGGTCTATACCATCCTCGACGGAGTTCAGGGGCGCGGTCACTACGTGGGCACTTACCTCGCCTGGGGGGCCAACAACAACGGCTGGTGGGGCGAAGGCGAGATTAAGTTCTATCTGGATGGCGACGAGCACCCCACCATCTGCGGCACCGGCACAGAAGACTACATCTGCGGCTCCTACAATTTCGATCCGAGTCCGCGCCACGACCAGGGCTACACGGTGTTCACCACCCCATATTCCGGGCTGCACCAGATCATCCGCGAGCGCAACGATTACCACCACCAGCTTCGGATGGGCATGTACCGCTGGCACATCACCGACCCGATCCGGTTTGAGGAAAACCTGCAGGTGACGATCCAGGCGCTCGGCTGGGGATACGACGGGCGGTACCTGCCGCTGCAGGACGACATGGCTTCGGTCGCGTTCTGGTACCAGACCCTGCCGCATGCGCCTTTCCCGGCGCTGCCCGCGCGTGAGTTCCTGCTGGTCCAGTAAGACCATCACCCGTTTGCGGCCCTGAAACTCGGCCAGACAACGTGCCGGCTCAACACGCCGGCACGTTTGTTTTACGCGCACGCAGCGATTCGCCCCTATACTGGAAGTGCCGGGGACTGTCCATACTGGCACTGGCAGGTCGGATACCTTCCCGAACCTGGCAGCGCATCTCGTTCATCAGCCCCCCGGATGGAGTACGCCGATGATCGACGCAAAGGACATGCCCGGCCTGCAGGACGAATTCACCTACTTTCAGGAACAATCCCTGGCGGTAATCAGTGTGTTTGCCGCCAGCCTGGGTTACCTGTGGTTCGTCTGGCTGCTGACGCCCATGAGCGATGCAGTCGTCCCAATCAGCGTGTGGGGCAGTATCGGGTTGCTGCAACTCTGCTGCGGCGCCAGTTACTTTCTGAAAACGACCTATCTGACCGCTGCCCGGCGCGTGCTGATCGCCGGCATCGTGGTCGCCGCCACCGCCGCCGCCATCACGTTCCCGCCCGGCGTGGGCGTCTACCTGTTCATCATTCCCATCCAGGCCGCCAGTGTGCTGCTCAGCACACGCGGATTCTGGGCAGTTGTCATTCTTGATCTTCTGCTCGTCGTGATCATTGCGGCCGCCCGGGCCGGGAACGGGCTGTCCGAAATCCTGGGCGCCATAACCATCCCGCTGGCCATCATCGGGCTGGTTACGGTTGTGACCTGGCTCTCGATGCGCAATATGTGGACCGCCCTGCAATGGTTTCATCACGAATACACCCGCGCCCATCACAACGGGCTGGTGGCCAACGAACGGGCGGCGCAGCTCAGCCAGGCGCTAAAATCACTGGACGAGGCCACGGAAACCCTGAGTCGCACCAATTACAAGCTGGCAGCCGCCTGCCGGCAGGCGGAGGAAGCGCGCCGCCTCAAGCAGCAGTTCGCCCAGACGATCAGCCATGAGCTGCGCACTCCGCTCAACCTGATCGTGGGCTTCACGGAGCTGATGATCCAATCCCCGGAGCACTACGGGGAGCAGCTCCCGCCGCCCTACATGCGGGATCTCACCATTGTGTACCGTAACGGCTGCCACCTGCAGGACCTGGTCAACGACGTCATCGACCTGGCGCGGATCGAAGCCGCCCAGATGAGCCTGGTTCCGGAAGAGACTGACCCCGGGCGGCTGGTTCAGCAAACGGTGGAGACCGCGCGCGGGCTGGCAGAGACCCACGGTCTGGCGCTCCACGCCCACATTGAACCGGATCTCCCCCGGATTGTGATCGACCCCACCCGCATCCGGCAGGTGCTGTTCAACCTGCTCAACAACGCCGTGAACTGGACCGAACGCGGCAGCATCACGGTCAGCGTCCACCATAAGGAGGAAGCGGTAGTGTTTGCCGTGGCGGATACGGGCGTGGGCATTGCCGCGGATGACATCCCGCGCATCTTCGAGGAGTTCCGGCAGCTTGACCCGGGCACCCGGCGGCGGCGATCGGGCGCGGGCCTGGGGCTGGCGATCAGCCGCCAGTTCGTGGAGCTGCACGGCGGGCATATCTGGGTGGAAAGCCAGGTGGGGGCTGGCAGCACATTCTACTTCGACCTGCCGGTCAACCAGACGCGGCTCGGCATCTCGTTCACGGACGCCGGCGGCGAAGAGCCGGCGTCCAGCGGCATCGCCCGGCCCTCCAGCAACCAGTTGCCGGTCCTGTTGGCCGTCACCCGCAGCCTGTCAGCGGCGGCGCTCCTGAACCGCTACATGCAGGGCTGCCGCACCGTGATCGCCCCCACCCTTGAAAAAGGGCGCCAGGTCGCGCGCCAGTTGGCGCCCCAGACCGTGGTCCTGGACCGGGCCTGCGCGGAAGTCCAGGCGCTGGCGCCGGAACAACTGGCCCGCGAATGGGAGCTGCCCAACTCGTTCTTCATGACCTGCACCCTGCCCGGCGAGGAATCGCTGCGCCAGCGGCTGGCCGTGGATGGTTACCTGATCAAGCCGGTCACGCGCCAGCGGCTGTGGGACACGCTGCGCCCGTTCGGGGATGCCATCGACAAAGTGCTGGTAGTGGATGACGACATGGATTTTGTGCGCATGCTGGGCCGCATGTTAGAAAGCTCGGTGCGGCGCTACCAGGTACTCAGTGCCTGCGGTGGGCGGGAAGCGTTGGCCCTCATGCGCCACCGTCTGCCAGACCTGATCCTGCTGGACCTCTTCATGCCGGGCATGGATGGTCAGCAGGTCATCGAGCGCATCCGGTCAAACCCCGCGTGGCGGCGCATCCCGATTGTGATCGTCTCCGCACAGGATGCCATGGAAAGCGAAGCGGTGCTGAACACCGCCGTCTACACCACCAAAGCGGGAGGGCTGCCGCCCGGCGAGCTGGTCCAGTGGATTCAGAACCTGGTAACCATGAGCACCCGGTCCCGGCTCAAAGGACAGGCGGCGGATTGACGCAGCAGCATCCGGGCCACCCGGTTATTCACTGGCCGGGCTGCGTCTCCAGGTTCAGCAGGGTGGAGAGCAAACGCTGTTCCGTGATGGGCTTCTCCAGAAAGGCGGTGGCGCCCAGGGCCAGGGCCAGGTCTTTCTGTTTGAGCACGCTGCACACGATGATCGGGATTTGCCGCGTGTCCGGCTGGTTGAGCAGGATCTGCAGCAGATCCCAGCCATCCTGCTGGGGCATCATCAGGTCGAGCGTGATCGCGTACGGCTGCAGTTCGCGCGCTTTGTCCAGCGCCTCCTGGGCCGTCCGGGCCGTGACCGCATGAAACTGAGGTGTGGTCAGGTAACGCTGAAAAAGCTCAAGCACATCGTCATTGTCATCCACCACCAGGACGGTGCGGCGCGCCGCGGTTGGCAGCTCCACCTCAAAACCAGTCGCGACATCACCATCATAGATCTGGCGGAAGGGGATGCGCGCCAGCGTGGCCATTTCCAGGAGCGCCGCCAGCCCGCCTTCGTCCGTCTCCTCCGCCCCGGCGCGCAGGGCCGTTGCCGGCGAAATCCGAAAGGTAATGCGCACGATATCGGCTTCCGGGAGCGCAGTCACCTGGATCACGGCCTGTTCCGCCCGCTCGATCAGGAAGGCGACAACGCCCAGCAGCACCTGGCGCAGAAGATTGCGATCGATAGTGATATCCAGATCGGAAGAGCACACGTCTGAACTCCAGTCACGAGATTCCATCTC
>CAZGYW010000023.1:0-13792 GCA_964530495.1 uncultured Anaerolineae bacterium | reverse complement strand
AGCAGGTCCTGACTGCGGATCATGATGGTCAGGGTGAACCAGTGCTGGTCCGGCCCGGCGGCGGTATTGGGCGTATAGATCGGCGCGATGGTCGGACCCTGGAGGCCGCGCGTTACCGGGTTGCGGGCAACAAGATCGGCGATGTTCTGAGCGCTGGTTCCAGCGATGTTCGATGTCACAGTGTAGTAGTCACGGCCCTGGATGCCGGCATCAATCAACTCAAGCAAAGTTTTCAGCGCCGCCAGGACAGCGGGACTGTTACGTAACGCCTGCCTGTTAGCGATCAAACAGCCCTGTGACTTGAGCACTGTGCCATCATTCAGCGTCTTAAGATGATTCTCACGCAGGGTCGTCCCGGTAGCGGTCAGATCACAGATGATGTCGGCGTAGCCGAGGGTAGGGGCAGCTTCCAGCGCACCTTCTGATTCAACCAGCGTGAAATGGTGCAGGCCGTGTTCGTGTAAGAAACGGCGAGTCAGATTGGTGAACTTGGTGGCGATCCGCAGGTTGCGACGCTTGTGTTCCCGGAAGTCGAGCGAGATATCCACCAGGTCGCTGATGGTGTCGACGTCCAGCCACGCCTCCGGCACGGCAATAACCAGTTCGCAAGCCCCAAAACCAAGATTGTCGTGGACAACCATTAGCTCGGAGCCAGGGTGTTCTTTGACAACATCCAGCCCTGTAATGCCCAGATGTACCGTTCCATCCGCAACCTTGTAGACGATATCGCCAACACGCTGAAACAGGACATCAATCTGCGGCAGGGCAGGGATTGAGGCTGTGTACTGGCGCGGATTGACCTGATGGACCTTCAGATCACAGGAGCGCAGGAAATTCAGGGCTGGCTCAGCAAGCATGCCCTTGCTTGGAAGCGCGAACAGGACGCGTCCGGTCATGGTTTTGCCTCCAACATCCGGATGATTGTCGTGGCGTCTGTGCCGGGTGGTAGAACAGTCTGCCTGTCCGGCGTGTCGGCTGGCAGGAGTCGGAGCGTGCCATCCGGGTCAATAACCAGCATGTGCGTCGTTACCGGCGGGCACGGGGCGCCAACAAAATCGGTAGCGACGGTGAACCCGGCGGCTCGCAGCTCAGTGGCAAGATGGATTGCCGCCGGCTGGCGGGCCGCAGGCAAACAGCGAAGGACGATCCAGGGGGAGCGTGACTGATCCGCCAGCGTTCCCCCGGCGGGACGAGCGCGCAGGACACTGTCAAGATAGAGCATGAAGCCGACAGCCGGTACGTGCTGAGCCGCGCCCAACAATCCAACCAACTCGTCGTAGCGTCCACCGCCACCCAGGAGGTCACCCGCCTCAGTGCGGAACTCGAACACTATTCCGGTGTAGTAGTCCAGGTTGCGGGTGAAGGTCAAGTCCAGACTGATCCGTTCCCGGGGAAGATCGTAAGCTGCCAGAAGGTTCAACGTCTCGACAATCTGGTCAGCCAGCGACCCCAGGGTGTCACCGTGCAGCAACTCCACCAACCGGGCTGGAGTGGTCGCGTGTGCCAGGATGTGCTGCAAATCGCTCAGCGCCTGTTGTGCTCTGGCCCGCTGATCAGTGCGCAGTTGCTTGTCCAGCAGCCGGCGGGCAATCTCCTCCTGGGTGCGCCCGCCGCTCGGCCCGCGCTGGGGAGTAGCGCGCAAAAATGTCTGGAGGGCGAGTTCGGAACGCGTTGAATCCGAGTCAGGCGTGGGCGCATCGAAAAGAGGCGTTGCGGGATGGTACTCCTCCAGAACACTCAACGCTCGCTGCAAGCCGGCCTCACCCTCTCGCAAGGTTGGCAGTGTGGCAAGAATGTAGCGACGCATCTGGCGGTCCAGCCCGTAGCGGGTGATGAAGCGCTCGATGAACCCGCTGTGGCCAAGGGTGAGCTTCCACTCGTCAACTCCAGCCTGGTGGAGCAGTTGCGCGGTGAGCGCGATAACCTCCGCGTCTGCTGCTGCACTGGTTTCGTTGACCAGTTCCCCGCCAATTGCGTCCTGCTGAGTGAGTTCACCGTGCTTGAGGCTTTCATGTTGCAGAATCGCTCCTGAGAACTGCAGGCGTACAGCGCCAGGCTGTTCCTGGAAGTGCTCAATGTATACCCGGGCCGCCGGCGCTGTGAATTCCGGGCGAAGGCAGAGCACCTGGCCCGCCAGGTCAAAGCTGACGAGCCGATTGATCGCGGCATCACCGGCTTTGATCAGAAACAGGTCGGCATGTTCCACCAGCGGCGTGTTGACTGGTAGATAGCCGAACCGATCAAGCTCAGTTGTAAGACGCCGCGTGATCGCTGCACGGCTGCTCAAATCGGGTGGCAGTTGGTCCGCAAGCAGTCGCGGCAGGGTGGTAGTCATCGGGTGTCCTGTTCCAGGAAGCGCAGTCCTGAGTTTTCGGGTCGCTCTTCGAGGTGAATGGCCCAGCGTATGCCGGATGCTCTTACATGGCCATCCGGCCGATTCTAAACAAGCGCACTGATGGATGCCTTAGCGATAGGTGCCGCTACTGTAGACATAGACAAAAGCGTCGGCGTAGCCGTTCGCGGTCCAGTCATAGAGCCAGTGAGCGTCAGTGATCGTCAGGTTGACACACCCATGGCTGCGCCGATATCCAAAGCCGTCGTGCCAGTACGAGCCATGGAGGGCGATCTCCCCGTCGTAGTACATCGTCCAAGGGACTTCTTCGAGGTAGTAGAAGTCCGGAGCGCCTTCGGCGCCGCTCATCGGAGTCGATTCGTGGCGATCCCAGATCTGGAACAGACCTTCACGGGTTGGCCAGTCCTTTAGCCCGGAAGCCACAAGCGTGGCGAACACCGGCGTGTCATCTTCATAAGCGATTAGAGTCTGCTCATAAAGATCGACTGCGATCCAGCGGCCGGTCACCTCTTCGGGTCGTTCGACCGGCGTGATCTTACCCATTCTGGTCTGGTGCACCCACTGGTCGGGGCCAATCAGGTACCAGAGCCAGCCGTCAACAACGGCGTAGGCATAAATGTTCGCCAGTGTGTAGCGCGGGATGTATTCGGTGCCGGGTACCGGCTGTGCTCCCGGGCGCGAGCTCGGCTTGGTATCAAGCAGGAACCAGGCAAACGTATAGACGGGCATCTCGTTAAGCAGCACGCCTGTGAAGCGCGATATACGCGCCCCACCCAGGTATTGATCCTCCACCCATTGACCGGGGTTGACTTCGATCCAGTTGTCTACCCGGTTGATCGTGGTGAAGAAGTTGAAACCCGGATCAAGTGAACCGATCGGATTGCCATTAGGCGCATCGTAGATGGTGACAGCCTGGAGCACGCGCTGGTAGTTGCGGTTTGTAAGGCGCGACTCATCGAGGGGGATGGGGGTCACCCGGGGGGCAGGGTGCGCGCTAATTTCAGCTTCGATAGCCCGCATCTCGATTGCGCTTAGCGTACCGGTGATGCAGCGACCGGACGCTCCAACCGGGCAGGTGATTTCGGGGCCCTCGGCAAAGGTAACTGCCCCGAACAGGAACTGGCTAATGGCGGCAATGATGATGATGGTGAACCAGTTTCGTCGTGTACGCATGCCACTCCTCGTTTTGCTCAGTAAACTCAGCAACGATACCTTCTGGTGGGCATTTCGTCAATCCAGGTTAAGCGCCTTCAACGAATCTGAGCACGGATGGGGCGCGGTGATGTGTTGCACAGACCAGCCAGATCAAACCGGGCGGGCTATCAGCCAACTGACTGTGACGGTGCTCATGCATACTCCAGGGGACGGATTTGCAGGTTAGCGGTCAGGAAGATCCGCAGGGTGGGACGCGCTGAAACCCGTAGATGCTGGACTGCATCTAATGAAAAGGTGCAAAGCTAACCACTGTCTGCTGACAACAGGCGCGGACGATTGTTCTGAAGGGATATCCATGGATATTTACGATGTCTTGATCATTGGCGCTGGGCCCACCGGACTTTACGCGGCATTCTACGCAGGAATGCGCGAAATGCGCACCAAGATCATTGAGGCGCTGCCGGAGCCTGGTGGGCAATTAGCCGTGTTGTATCCTGAGAAACTCATCTATGATGTGGCAGGGCTACCGAAGATCCTGGCCAAGGACCTTGTCAAGAATCTGGTTGAGCAGACAGAACAGTGGCATCCGACGATGTGTTTTTCCGAGCGGGCAACGGGTTTGCAGCGGATGGAAGACGGTGTTTGGGAATTGCGAACCGAAAAGGCTACTCACTACGGCCGAACGGTGATTATCGCTGCCGGGATCGGCGCATTCCGCCCCAACAGGCTGGATGTTCCCTCCATCGCCCAGTTCGAGGATGGCGGCGGCGTACACTATTTCGTGCAGGACAAGAACCCCTTCTACCGCCAGAATCTGCTTGTCGTGGGGGGTGGCGACTCGGCAGTGGACTGGGCGCTCAATCTGAAAGACTACGCCAGGTCAGTGACGCTTATTCACCGGCGCGAAGGCTTCCGTGCACATGAAAGCAGCCTGGCGCAATTGGCCAGGTCCAGTGTGAGAGTCCTGACCTTCTACGAAATCCGCAGGCTGGAAGGCGATGACAGGGTGCGACAGGCTGTCATCTTTGACAACCGCACCGGGGAGGAGACCACTATTCCGGTGGATTCCGTCCTGTTGAACCTGGGGTTCAAGGCTAACCTGGGCGCGCTTAAGGACTGGGGACTGGCGTTTGAGGGGCGTTATATACAGGTGAACTCGCGCCAGGAGACGAACCTGCCGGGTGTTTACGCAGCCGGGGACGTATGTAAGCAGAGTGACGTGGAAGCGCTGAACCTGATTTCGACTGGCTTTGGCCAGGCAGCGATGGCAGTCAACCATGCGTATAGTCTGATTACCGGCAAGAGCGTGTTTCCCGGCCATTCATCTGAGATGCGCCTGTAACGGAAGTGGGAAGGGCGGGGTAAACCGTGGGCTCGCTACTCAGCCGCAGGGACAACGAAGATTAGATGAGAGACGGATTCGGCGATGACGGAGTGCTGATCGTCGACCTGCAAATGAACCGGCCCGGCAAACGGATCCCGGTTGCGAACAACAATCCGGGCACCGAGCACCAGACCAATTCCGGCCAGATAACGCAACATCTCAGGCGACTGATCGCTGATGCGGTGGACGGTGTAGGGCGCGTTTAGCGTCGCCTTTGCAACCGGGATCAGGTCCTGATGCGGGATGGTACCATCGGCTGCCGGGATGGGATCGCCGTGGGGATCATAGGCGGGATGGCTGAGCGCCTCCGCGATGCGTGCTTCGAATTGTTCGGAGATGACGTGCTCAAGGCGATCGGCTTCTTCGTGTACTTCATCCCAGGTGTAGCCCAGCGCCTCCATCAAATACATTTCGATAAGCCGGTGGTGCCGGATGACCTCCAGAGCTATCTGGCGGCCTGGTTCGGTCAGGCGTAGACCCTTGTACTTCTCGTATTCCAGCAACCCGTTTTCGGCTAACTTCTTCGCCATCTCCGTGACCGACGGTGGCTTGATACCAAGCGTGTTGGCCAGGAGTGACGTTGGCACTGGTATCCGCTGGCGTTCCAGCATGTAGACTGCCTTGAGGAAATCCTCGACGGCTTCAGTGCGAAGGGTCCGTAATACGTCATCCCTCAGATCCGTCATCGCCAACCACCGGAGGTACGCCAACGACACTGCTCTCTCGATCCGGATTGTAACCGCGTCACCAGAAATGTGATAGGGTTAGTAGAGCGCTCGTGGCAAATGGTGGAGGCGGGATTAGAGTGGCACCTGGGGATGCAGAGCAATTGCTGGCGGCTCTGGAGGATTGCGGCCTCATTCGCGGGGACATGGAGGACATCCGCCCGGGCTGGGTGTGGCTTGAACGCTATCTGGGGGGTGAAGCTCCTGAAAGTGGGGGAGAGGGCAGCCTTCGCCTGAGAGGGCTGTGGGGTTGTAAAGCGATTCTCGGTGTGACCGGTAACATCGCGGTAGGGAAGAGCACAGTGCTGGGGATGCTTGAGTCACTCGGTGCGGAAGTCATTGATGCAGACCGTGTCGTTCATGAACTGCGAGCGCCTGGACGGGCCGGGTATGAGGCTGTCGTCGCGCTGTTGGGCACCGAGATTGTATTGGAAGATGGCAGGCTGAACACTCAGGAACTGGCGAGGCGTGCCTTCCGCCAGCCGGAACTCCTCCGCGAACTTGAAACCGTTTTTGCGCCATTGGCAGGCGAAGAGATCGCGTACCGTGCGCGGCAGAGCGCGCAGCGGGTTGTCGCGGTGGAAGCAATTCGGTTGTTGGAAGGGGAGCTGAGGCAGGCTGTTGATCAGGTATGGGTGGTTGACGCCCCCCGTCAGCAGCAAATTGAGAGATTGGTTATGCAGCGCGGGCTGACCCTGGCCGAAGCGCAGGCGCGCATTGATGCTCAGAATCCGCAAGCACAGAAGCTGGCGCAGGCTGACATCGTGATCCACAATTTGGGAACGCCGGCAGAAACGCGGCGACAGGTGCTCAGCGCATGGGCAACCGTGCTGGCGGCGTTGTATGAGATGGGGTGGTTACCACACGAGCTTGTCGAGCAGTGGGTTGCACTCTGGATGGCTGAACAGGGCGGCGGGTGGAGCGCTTCCCGAGCGATGGAAGCCCTTCAGCTTATCGCGCATTACCGACAACGGGGCAGGGTGACGCGGCAGGCCGCAGTCGACCTGCTGGCTAAGGAAGCGTGACCGGACATGTGCCAGCGATGCCCTGACAAGTGGCAATGGGCTGGCCGTTCCAGTAGACGGTGAACGCGGCGTCAGTGCGCCAGAACGCCTGTTGGTCGCGGATGGCGATCCAGGAATGACGGGTGCGGCAGTCCACCGGTTTGGGCTGACCTTCGGTGTTAACGCTCCAGGCCATCAAACAGTCACCAGCAGGAAATGCGTAGAGTGGGGCGGTCAGGTAGCCGTTATCCCATTCTCCAACGCTGAGCGCCCCCCGATCACTCTGGAAGCTCAGGCCGGCGATGTCCCGGGTGGTCCCGCTGGTGTTGGTCAGCGTAAAGGCGTCTTCATCGTAGGTCAGGCGGATATCCCCGACGGGGACAGGCGGCCCGGGGATTGCGGATGGAGGGGCGGGTTGCACCGGCTCTGAAGTGGGGATGAAGGGCTGGGCCTGCGCCGTGGCGGTGCGTAGCACCGCGATGTGAGTGTTTGTGGCGAATACGGCGGTGACCGTACTCGCGATGTCACTCACTGTGTTCGCTTCAGGATTGTTGTCGGGGCGATAAGCGACTTGAAATGGGCCGACAGTGCATGCGGAACAAAACAACAGGCCGACCAGGCATAACTGCATGAGACGTAGCGTGTTGGGGACACTGGCGCGCATCAGTTTCTCCTGGTGTGCTAACTGGCATCTTCCAGCGGCGGCACTATCGATTGCTGAAGCTCTGACAGGAGCGGGCTGGTCTGCAGGTTGCAGGTCTCGTCCACTGTGGCGGGATGGATTGCTGCCAGGGGCTCGGCTGGATTGTAGGCGTTGTAAACCATGCGGGTGATTTCGGCGATGGTCGGCCATGACTGCTCGTAGGGAAGCCAGCCACGCCCATAAAGGGTGATTGTCAGGACGAAGTCACCGCCCGGGGTGAAGATAATGCCGGCGTCTCCATGGGTGTCATCGATCCAGCCGTGTTTGTGCGCTACCCGTGTACCGACCGGCACGCCGGCTTCAGTGAGGACGTTGATCTGGTTGCGGCTCATGGCAAGGATGATCTGGCGGCACTCGGTCGCAGTAAACTGACCAGGAAAAGCGGCCATGAGCGGGCCAGATTCGTTCATTGCGCACTGGTAGACCGCGTCCAACAGCCAGCCGAGATCTTCCGGAGTGGCCTGGTTGAATGGATCTGGAACCGCGCGCTGCTGATCGGCAGGAGTCTCAAGGGAAACGATTGGCCTGGACTCAACCGGCGCATCCTCACCAAGCTTGAATGGAGCCAGGATGAACGAGTTCTGCAGCCCGAGGGTGTTGAGGGTTGTCGTGATTCGCTCGGCACCCGCAAACTGATCGCCATCGCCCAGCAGGGCAAACATCTCGTTGGCGGTGTGGTTGCCGCTGCAGATCATGGTGTTGGTGATGAGCTCTGCTTCCAGTGCACTGGCCGGTTGATCCTTTTGCCGGTAAAACTCGACCATCAGCGGAATCTTGACGAGGCTCATGCCGCTGTAGGCGATACCTGGGCCCAGCGAGATGCTCTGGCCGGTCGCCGTATCCAATAGAAAGACGGAACCGAACCGCTCTTCTTCCGGCACAAAACCCTGGCTGAGCAGATAGGTCTGGATCGCGTCACCGAGCGCCACCAGGTCGACAGCGGCGGCGACTGGTGATGGGGTAGGAGTGGTCGCCTCCTGCCAGGGTGGGTTACTGGTGACCACAAAGGGTGGCGTCGGAGTCAGGGTGGGCCAGCCGACCTCCTGGACCGTGATGACCGGCAGGCTGAAGAGATCACCGGAGATCTCCACAACATCCCTGAAGATCCAGCCCAGGCCATCCGGTGCTTCTGGAAACTCAATCAGGATCCAGGGGTATAGCGCGTGCCGACTGATGACTGTGTAACGCTGACCTGGTATTAGCTGGCCGATACGCGGTGTATCTACCCCGGGGCCAAAGCGGACATTCACCTCGGCGGTGGTTTGCGCGAATACACTGCCCGAAATAGAGGCTGGCGAGGCAGAAGTGCCCGGTGCGCTCATGGTAAGGGATGGACCCGGCGATGGGGTTCCTGGTTGGGGGAGGCTGGGGAGTACACCGGATACTACAGGGATAGCGGATGAGGGCGCCGTGGTGGTGACAAGATCGGCGTAAACCCAGCCGGATCCAGCCGGAGGATACTCCAGCAAAAGCCATGGGAGAGTCTCATGCCGTCCGAGGATGGCATAGCGGGTTCCCGCGCGGATTGAACCGACAACCGGGTATTCAAGTCCTGGCCCACCACGGAGATTTGCCTCCCCGATGGCTTCAGCAAACACGTTGGTTGGCACCGCCTGGGAAAGTGGTGCACCCTGAACCGGGACAGACGCAAACGATGCCATGACAACCAGGCATGCGGCAGCCAACACAAATGAGATGGCGCGAAGGTGGTTGACCTGCATGACGGGATTACCCTCATTCTAGCGATCGAGCTTGATGATTGTTGCTGCGCAATTGTACCGCAGTCCGGGATGGGAATCTGACGGTTGCCCTACGCGCGCTGAGTAATCACGCATGCGCGCTGGAAGACGATGCTCGCGATGGTTATACTGGCCGGCATGAGATCCAGAGCCAGTCAGGATGGGTGTGTGGTGCATCTACGCAGAATTGCGGTTGTGAGTCCCCTGCTGCTGGTCGTTGTTGTGTGCGTGACGTTCATGGCGAAAAGCGCAGTTGCGAGCAACGACGCGCAGCCCTACAGCGCAGCGCAGCAAGACACCCCTGTGACGCCCACCCCGCAGCCAGCGGAGGTTGTTAGCGCCTCCGGTGAGGATGTGCTCAATGTGCTGCTGTTGGGGAGTGACACCAGTAATCCAGCCAACGCAGGTCGGACGGACGCGATCATGGTGGTCTCGGTGAACCGGACGCGCAGCAGTGTCAATTTGCTCTCCATTCCCCGTGATCTTTATGTGGTTGTTCCGGGCAGTGGCATGCAGCGGATCAATACGGCCTACGGACAGGGAGAGCGCGATGACTACGAAGGTGGCGGATCTGCCTTACTGAAGGAGACGATTCTGTACAATTTGGGCGTCCCGATCGATTTCTACGCGCGGGTTGACTTCAGCGATTTCCAGTCAATCATCGACGCGCTGGGCGGGATTGAGATCACCGTTGACTGCGCCCTCCAGGATTGGAAGCTCATTTCGCCGGAACTTGACCCAGCCCTGGAGGAAAACTGGGAGCTGGTGACCATCCCGGTGGGAGTGCACACATTCTCCGGGTATGACGCGCTATGGTACGCTCGGAGCCGGCGCACGAGCAGCGATTTCGACCGCGGACGGCGTCAGCAGGACCTGGTGCGCGCGATCTGGCGGAGGGCACACAACCTGGGCCTGGTGACGCAGGTCACGGCATTCTGGGGGGAACTGGCGCGGATCGTTGACACCGACATGAGGCTCGAGGATATGCTGGGGCTGGTGCCGGTTGCCCTGACACTCGATCCGGGCCGGATAGGGCATTTCAGCTTTGAAGCGGGTGTGGACGTTCGCTCATGGCGCACCCCGGACGGTGCAGCGGTGCAGGTTCCTGACCCTGATGCGGTGGACAGGCTTGTGCGACGTTTCTTGCTACCGGCAACCGAGAACCGGCTGAGTGAGGCGACCGTGACCGTCGAGGTTGTCAATGCCATGGGTTATGCCAATATGGATCGTGTGGCCGCCGATCTACTGGGTTGGGATGGGTTTGCCGCGTTCGCAGCGGGAATTGAGGCCGGGGCTTATCGCAGTCGGTCGGTAGTTGTTGATTACACCGGACGGACTAAGGGAAGCCGGTTGGAGACTCTGCTTGAGTTGCTGCAATTACCGGATGAGGCAGTTGTGATCCAGCCACTGGAAGAACGCAGTGTTGATTTCCGGGTAATACTCGGCGCCGACTTTCGCTCCTGCCGCCACCCGGTGATGGCTCCTGTCGCCACGCCCCGGCCGGAGATGCCCGGGCAGTAGCGCGCGTAGGTCTATTCTGCGGGGGTGTCAAGGACGAAGGGCCTGACATGCCCGGATGTTAGCTCAACAATCTCTGCTGTGAGATCGGCCACATAGTCAATTGGCAATCGTACAAACAGGGTAACTGTTGCGCCGAATTCCTGGTCTTCCAGTTCGGCTTCGTACCGTGGCAAAAGGCGCTGAATCTGTTCGAAGAAGGTGTAGGGGGTTTCCAGCCCGAGCGTGGTCTTGACCACGAATAAGGTGCGTGGCAGGGCTGCCAGGACTTCCCGCGCTGCGTTGCCGTAGGCGCGCACCAGCCCGCCCGTCCCCAGTTTGGTGCCGCCGAAGTAGCGGGTGACCACAATAACTGTGTCACCGAGGTCCGCGCCGCGCAACACCGCCAACACAGGTGGTCCCGAGGTGCCGGCGGGTTCGCCATCATCTGACATGCCTTCGATGATGCTGCCGCCATACCCAACTTTGTAGGCGTAGACGTGATGGGAGGCATCGGGCATTTCGGCGCGGATGCTGGTGATGAATGCTTTGGCCTGATCCACCGAGGGGGCAAAGCCCGCAGTGGCCAAAAACCGTGAATTGACGACGCGGTTTTCAATGCGGATTGTTGAAGCCGGGATAGGATAACCGTGATTGGCCATGGTCAGTCCAGGATACTCTCAAGGGGCGCCCGTCTGAAATGATTGCGGAAGGATTGCGCTTCCTGCAACCGAACCTGGAGTTCGCGCGAAGCTTCCTCTTGATCGAATGCAGCTGGCAGGCCAGCGGGTCGCCCAATTACAACATGATCCTCAAATTCCTTGAGGTCGATAGCATTGGAGGCCGCCAGCAGGCGCAGACCCCACAGGATAGTTGCAATCGGGTGGCCGAGAGCGCCGGCCATTCGCTCCAGGTTCCCACGACCCTGCCAACGGATGATCGTTGTCCGGCAGATTCCCAGCAAGCGTCTCTGGAAGGCCGAAACGCTGGCATGGTCATCCGGAATGCCTGCAGCGAAGTAGATGCGATGGGCGCCGGTTCGCTCAAGAGCCAGATTGAGCGTTGCACGAGAGGGTGGGGCGGTGTAGATGAGCAATGCCTCGGTCGCCTTGAGGAAATGGTGAGTCGCCTCCCGAATTGAATCAGAATGCGTTCCTTCCGCCCATACCTGACCTTCCGGCTCGCGGTTAACGAACATTTCAAGGGCTTGTTCAAGTGATTCGGCACGCCAGTCAACGATTTCACGGGCGGGCCTTTGGGCAAGAGCGGTATCAGGGGGTGTGATGTCGCGGAAATCCACAAAGGTCAGAGCCATCTCGCGGCGGCCCTGATAGGTGTTCCATCCGAGATGGAAGGCCAGGTCAAAGGCGCCGTCGGGAACGGGATGTTCCATGCCATCCCACCACAGAACCTGGCGGATGGTGCCGTTCCCATCCGTGACTGTGAGCCGCCGGTGCAGGTTCTCGCGACCGATCGTCGCATGATTGGCCAGCGTGAGATCGCGAGTCATGAGCGTTATGGGCGGATTGCCTTCGCCGAAAGGTGCCAGGCGAAAGAGGTCTTCCGCGAACTCGGGAGTGATGGCCTCAAGCGCGACTTCGGCATCGATCAGCAGCGGTTGCGGACCGTCGCCGCTATAGGATTCTTCGAGGCTTTTCGAAAGACGGCGGCGAAACCGATCAATATTGGCTACGGGCAGCGACAGACCGGCGGCGCCTGGATGCCCGCCATAGGCCACGAGCAGATCTGCCTGAGCGGAAATCGCTGCACCGATATCATGACCGGGGGCAGAGCGTGCAGACCCACGGGCGAGTTCACCCTCCGGGTCCGAAGTCAGCAAGACACACGGCCGGCCGAAGCGTTCCGCAAGCTGACCGGCAACGATCCCGATCAACCCGGGGTGCCATCCAGGCTGATACAGCACCAGTGCCGCGTGATCGAGTAAGTTCGATTTTGCCATCAGCATTGATTCGGCGGCGGCCAGGATCTCGCGCTGCAGCACACGGCGCTTGCGATTGAGCGCATCCAATTCCGCGGCGATCAGTGCCGCGGTGCGACGATCCCGCGTGAGCAGGAGTTCGACTGCACGCGTGGCGTCAGCCAGACGTCCAGCGGCGTTCAAACGCGGGCCCAACTGGAAGCCGATACTCTCTGTGGTAAGATGCTGAGGATTCAGACCGGCAACCTCGAACAACGCTTGCAGCCCAACCCGATCGGTGTGCTGCAGTTGCTCCATACCACGCTGGAGCAGATAGCGCGTATCGCGGGTTTGCTCCGCAACATCCGCAACGATGCCCAGCGCGACCAGATCAAGCAAGCGCTCAACTTCAACGTCGGGAAGCTCATAATGGGTATACAGGGCCTGCATCAGCTTAAAGGCGACGCCAACCCCGGGCAAAGAGCGGAGAGGGTGATCCGGCTTGAGGCGCTTCGGGTTCACAACCGCAGTGGCAGCGGGGAGCACTCCGTCGCGAGGGAGATCATGATGATCGCTGATGAGGACGGTAAGGCCATTAGCATTCGCGAACTCCACGGCCGGGTGCTCAAGAATACCGGTGTCGCAAGTTAACAGGATACGGGGAGCGCGTTCAGCAATTAGACGCTCAAGATGGTTGATCTGAATCCCGTGCGAGTCAGACAGGCGATCAGGAATATGGTAGGTCACAACGGCATCGAGCCTGCGCAAGCCATCAACCAGCAGCGCGGTTGCCGTCTGGCCATCCACATCGAAATCGCCCCAGACCAGGATGTGGTCGCGCTCGTCAATGGCCGTGGACAGGCTCTGTACGGCAGTCGTCAGGTCGGGTAACGCTTCAGGTGGGGCAGGGCGGTATTGGTGCGGGTCGAGAAACCCTGATGCTGTTTCAGGATCAAGTATCCCGCGTTGTGCCAGTATGCGGGCGATGATTGGTGGACATTCAAGCGCCTCGGTCAACCGCTTAACCAGAACCCCTGGCTCCTGGTTGCTGTTGCTGAGTAACCAATCTCTTCGATTTCGCATAGTCATTTATACACATCAATACAACACATCAACAACATCATCCAAACCAACATTCGCCCAATCATCACCATCCTCCACAAACTCACCCAAACCTGCCTGAATACCCCGACCACACAATGACCGATACACGCAAAATCGACACACCAACTCATCTTCCACCAACGGCCACACCCCGACACGATTACGCTCCAGCACCTCATCGATTACGCCATCAAGATACCTGCTATCAAT
>CAZGYW010000022.1:0-14422 GCA_964530495.1 uncultured Anaerolineae bacterium | reverse complement strand
ACCTACCGCAGCCTGCTCTTCATGTTCCTGGTTGTCCTGCTGCTCCACATCTTCAGCCTGGCGTCATTCGCGCTCTTCCTACAGACCACCACAGAGACTGCGCCGCTCGACAGTCTCCAGGCGGCCCTGGCCTGGAACACAGCCTGGCTGGCGGGTTTCCTGTTCCTGCCCGCGCCTTCCGGACTGGGGATACGGGAGTACGTGCTGGTGCTCCTGCTCCAGCCGCTCATGCCACAGGGGATTGCGGCGGTGATCTCCGTTGCCCACCGGGTGTTCATGACCGCCGCCGACCTGGTGCTGCTGGTAGTGATCGGCCTTACTCGCTCTCAGGATGCCAACGGTTCTTTGCGCACAAACAACAAGTAGCCATCTGAGCGGTCGGTATCGTTGAAGCGGACGCTGAAGGCGGCAAATGGGGCGATGGTGGTCCGGTTGACAATCCGGTTCAGGCCGCTGAGCCGCCGATGCAGCTGCCCGCTGGCCACCGTGCGCTCCTCAACCGTCTGCGTTCGCTGCTCTTTGAGCATGACACCGGAGAGGCCAACCCGGAAGGCGCGCAGGATATTGATCCACGGATAGCCGTAAGCCGCGATCTGCACCTGATCATGTGGCAGCCAGTCTGCGACCCGCTCCAAATCTGCCCGGCTGTAGCGGCGCAGATGCCCGACCAGCTCGTCATGGCGGCTCCAGAACCGCATGTGGGCCGGCACGCTGATGATCAGCGTCCCGCCCGGGTTGAGCAGGGTGTCAACCCGCCGGATGAACGCCTCTTCCTGCTCGACATGCTCCAGCACTTCACAGGCGATCACCAGGTCGAAGGTTTCCGCAATAGGCATGGTCAGAAAGTCGCCGTGCAGCGGAGTGAGCCTGTCCTGCACGGACACCGGGAGCTGCCGGGCAAACTCATGGATGGCCGGGGAGAGGTCGAGAGCGGTGACGTGCTTGAAGCGGGTCGCCAGCTCCGCGGTCAGACTCAGTTTGCCAGCCCCTATCTCCAGAACCGTTCTGTCCCGGGGCAATTGGCGCACGAAGCGCAGGATCTCATGTTCGCGAAACAGGCCGCGTGGGCCGGTGTAATCAGGCAAGGTGGTTGACCTTTTCCGATCTCAGAATACGTTCCATTTCTTCGCGGATTCTCTCTTGCGAAAAGTGCAACAGATAGGCCTGGCGGGCCTTGTCGCCCAGGGCAGGCAATGCTTCCGGGTTTTCAAACGCCCACAGGATGGCGTCCGCCAGTTGGCGGGCATCTCCCTGCGGCACGATAAGGCAGTCCTGCCCACTGGTCAGGATACCGGTTTCCTCACTCTCGCCCACAACAGTAGCCTTGCCGCAGGCCATGAACTGGACCGTCTTTCCGGTGATGACCCGCTGTGCTTGAGGGGTGTTGCCGAACGGGCCGCCCAAACACACATCCGCCCCCCGGATGTACTCCGGCAGCAGGTCGAAGTCAATCCAGGGGATGTGCTCGACGTTGGTCAATCCGAGCGCGCGAATGGTCTCCTGAAATTCCGCCAGCGGAGCGCCCTTGCCGCCGGCAATCACCAGGCGAATGGGATGCTCCCGCAGCAGCGCGGCAGCGCGCAGGATGACGTCAATTCCGTGCAGCGGCAGGAAAGTGGCATAGGTGAAAACCACGAACTCGTCCGTCCCGTAATCGTGCCGCGGGCCATCCAGCGCGAAGGCCAGTTCATCCACGCCGACCGGGATGGGCCGGAATTTGGCCAGCGGAAGCTGAAAGGTCCGGGAATACTGCGCGGCCTGCGCCGGGGTGTCGGCCAGCAGGAGGTCGGCGGAATGCAGGATGCGCCGTTCTACGCTATACAGCAGGCGCGCGGGCCGGGCGGTCGGGGAGAGTTTCTTCCGCTCGTGGACCAGCGAGTCGTAGGGCGACACGAATTCGTCGAAGATAACGCGCTTGCCGGGTCCGATGATGAGCCGGGCGGGGAAGTAGATTTCGTGGCCGCGGAAGCCAATGATGTACACATCGGGATTATGCTTCAAGCGGACCTTGAGCAGCTTCCAGAGGGTCTCCAGATAGCGGACAAGCCCGGTCCTTGTATTGCGGGCTTCATACAGCTCAACGAATGGCAGATGACGCAGCGCTTCGACCAGGGCTTCGGTGCGGACGTAGCGGGCAGCGTAATACGACAGCACGTAGCAGACTTTGAGCCGGCGTGTCGGGGATAGCTGTCCCACCGAATGTCTCCTGCGCTATAGTTGGCCTGCGGCAGATAGTAACCGCAACCCGGGTTGAATGAAAACAACCTGGACTGGGACAGACAAACTCCCGAGCTGCCCGGAACACGTATCCGCAGCGGATTGGAAGTGGTGGTACGCGTGAGAGAGCCTGAGTCGAAAACGGTCAAGCGCGGTCAGGGCAGCAGCCCCTCAGTCTTCTGGGTCGTGCTCATCCTCATTCTGATGCTCGGCCTGGTCCCGCGTCTGCTGATTGCTCCTGCCAGCCTGCCCTATATTGACCATCCTGACGAGCCATCCCTCTACCTGTTGGCCCGCCAGTGGCGCGGCCTGTTCCAGTTCGATGAGCCACTTTTCCAGGGATACCCGCCGATTTACGTGGGCCTGAACCTGGTTGTCCAGGTCATCATGGAGCAGCTGGGTCATCCGGTGCAGGGTGAGGTGATCGGCGTTCTGCGCGTGATTTCGTGTTTCTTCAGTATGGCCACCGCGCTGGTAACGGCGCTCATCGCCAGGCGGATTGCCGGGGGCTTCGCGGGCCTTGTGGCCGCCGCGCTGTGGGCCTTCTCGCCGTTCCTGATCCGGCAGGCTCCGGTGGCGCTCACCGATCCGCTGGCCGCGCTGGTCACGATGGTGGCGCTGTGGCTGGCGGTCATCGCCGCGACGGAGCGCCGTAACCGTTACGTCGCGGTCTGGAGCATCGCGGTTGGAGCAGTGGGGATTTTCATCAAGTACCCGGTCGCTCCGGTCATGGTTGCCGGCGGCCTGGTGCTGCTGTGGATGCTGGTGGTCGAAAACAGGAAGCAGGCGACCAGGTACATTGCTATCGTTTTCCTTATCGCCCTCGTCGCCGGCGCGGGGATGCTCCTCAACAGTGGGGCGCAGTATTCGACCCGCTACATCGACAGAGACGGTGCCACCGGCTTTGGCAATCTGCTGGTCCCCGCCTATGCGATCAACAACATCGCCCATACCCTGGTTGCGCTGGAACCGCTGACGCCGGCGGTGTTTCTGGCCATTGTTGCGCTGGCGGTGGTGGTCTACTTCTACGCCAGGCGGCGCGGCCTTCCCAGGGTGAAGGAGGCCGGGGTGCTGCTGCTGGTGGCCCTGATCATTGTCCAGCCGTGGGCGGTGACGGTCTTCAGCGTTGTGTCGGCGAGTGGGAGGATCAGGGACGTGATCCCGGCTGTGGGCGCGCTGTGCGCGCTGCTTGGCGTGGCCCTGGCCCAGCTTGTCCTTGTCCTGCCCAAACGTCGCCAGAGGTTGGCGCAGGCGGTAGTGGCAGTAGGGCTTGTCGGGTTCGTGTTCTGGCCGCAGGTCCAGACAACGCTGCCGGTCATCCATGACGCCCGGCTGCCTGACACCCGGGTCGCACTCCGGGCGTGGGCGGAGGAGACGCTCGAACCGGCCGGCGTGTATGTCACCTACGCCAACGACAAGACGTTCAATAACGCCTGGAGCGGACTGCCTGGGAGCAAGTGGTTCGCGTGGCTGCGGGGTGACGATTTCGCCAGCCAGTCGCCGGAGGAATGGCGGCAGGGGAGTGGGATTGCCTATGCGGTCCTGACGGATGGCGATCTGCTGCAACTGGCGGAGAACCCCAACTGGGGGGATTACGAGGAGAACCTGCTCCTGCTCCGGGAGTTTGGTGCTTCTACGGAACATCGCGGACCTGCCATGAGCGTCTACCGACTGTGGCGGATGGAGCAGGAGACGGATGTTGCTTTCGGAGAAGGCATCCGGCTCGTAGGGTATGACCAGCAGGTGTCTGACGCGGCTCTGTCTCTCCGCCTCTACTGGCAGGCCGATGTATCTCCGGATGCGGAATACTCGCTCTTCGTCCACCTTGCCCCGCGGGACAGCCGGGGTGCTGTGTCCCAATGGGATGGACCGCCGGCCATGAGCTCGCGGCCAACGTACACGTGGACTGAGCCCAGTGAGACGATTGTCGGGGAGTGGATTTCGGTTGAGATTCCCGAGGGTATCCCGCCCGGGGAGTATCGCGTCCTGGTGGGGCTTTACGATTTCTACTCTGGCCAACGCTTAGCGGTGATAGACAACGGGCCGGGCAGCATTGCGGGCATTCTTGAGGGTGATTCCATCTACCTGTTCAGACTGCATATTGCTGGCTAACGCCAGGCTGTTTCCCACTACCTGAAACGAGGCTGTTTGCACTGTGGCTTGAGGTTGGGTCAGTCCAGATCAATGCGTTTGAAAATCTGGACTGACCATGAACATGTACCCAAGCGACAAGCAATCTACTCAGCCGGGGCTTAGTAGTGAATATGCGGGCGTGTGATGCTTGCCCCGACTAGGATGCCAATGATGAAGGCAATCAGTATCAGGATGAAGGTGTTGGGGTCCATTTCTCTCCTCCATGATCACTACTCTGGCTGCCGCCGCGCCTAACGCCCTCAAGAGACGCCACCGCAATAACCGCTGAGGCAGCGTCTGTGAGCGTACCAAGCGAGGGCTGTATGAAAATCTGCGATAGGCAGATTAACAGGTTCATCCACAGAAGGATGAGGGTTATGCCTTCTCTCGGAGGCTTGCTGGAGGCTGCCTTTTTTAGCCGGCTGGTGATGGATACAGGACTTTCCTGCATGTTGATGGCCTCCCTTCTCAAGCGCTCCTCACCTGGTTCGTCTTTTCTTTGTTTCTACTATAGAAACCACCGAGAAAACGCGCGGGAACTTTTCGCGGATATGTGGTTACATAGACATAACGCGTTACGAATTTCGGGAACTTTTCGCGGATGTGTGGTTACGTGAATAGAAGCTCTTGAAAACGCTAGGCAGAATGCATATCAGAAGGAGGTGAGCACGATGGACAGCGTTTGACTTTGACATGGGGGAGCGTGCCATGAAGAAGGCGTCTAGCGAAAAGACTGAAGATTATGATTGTGGTTGTATCGGTATCCCGAACGGCAATCACGATGCCGAACAGGGTGCCTATCAGATCATTTCCCCAGAGTCTCAGACTGATGAGCTTGATGATCTGTTTGAAGATGTATTCGATTCTAGATACCCAAAGCAAGTGAACTACACGCTCAAGAAGATAGGAAACCTCGACGACGCCCAAGATCTGGTTTTGGAAGCATGGAAGAAAACCATCCAATGCTATCGGACAGATCCTAAATATCGCATAAACGAAAGTAGTATTAGTGGTTTGTCCTGGCGAATTCTCAAGGACGAGATTTCTAACCTCAACGGCCGTGGCAGAAAGCGCGAATCTAAGCTGATACAGGAGCATGATAAAGAGGGGATTGAAGGCGGGTTTGAGCTTTTTCTGTCCGCCGAAGGGCGCTTCGAAGAGTCTGCCGAAACTACATCGGCAGACCAACAAGAGCAATTGCGCAAACAGGAACAGCTAAGGCACCTTTATACCGAGATCGAGAAATTACCCGAGGAAGATGAAATAATCATCCTTGGCAAGTTCGGCGGCAAGAGCAGATCAGCCATTCAAAAGGAACTTCAAGAAAAGCTTGGGTTGTATAGAAGCGAGAAATGGATCTCTCACCAAATCGCACGAATCCTCAAAGAACTACAATGCAATTTGAATCCGGGTGAGGATTGATTAGGGGGGGAGATAACTCAGGAGACCCAACATGGGTAAGCACATAGACATCGAAGCCACGCTCTGTGAGAAGTCTGATCTGGAAATGCGACACGAATTGATTACAAGGATCTTGGAACGCCAGAAAACACCTTGCCTTGACTTGAATCAACAGGGATCTCTTATTCGCGGGCACAGGAGAAGACTGGGATTAAGTCGTGCAGATCTGGCTTTGATGGCAAATATCTCTAGGCATCGGCTCATGTTGTTTGAAAATGGATTGTTGGCTGAGGGCGAAATATCCGATCTGGAGATTGAGAATTTGAAGAGCACCTTAAGAGTTAAGGAGGTTCAGAAGCAAGACAAAAAACCAAAAAAGAAGAATGCTCAGACCGTAACAATCTGCATAGAAGTTGGTCCAAGCTTGTCACAAGAAAACATAAGACTAACGATTGATGCCCCTCCCTCCGCATTAATCAAGATTGCCTCCCAACGCGTTTAACTCCATGGACTGTAAAGTAAGAAGATTGACATAACAAGAGCTTCATGTTTGGAATTGAAGCTCTTGTTATTTGGGGTAGTGCTTCTGTGGTGGGGCATTGAGGAAATGCTCTATGACTCTGTCTTTGGGGATAGGCCTCCCCTAAGTAGCGGGCGGGGTAAAGCAATTACTGCTGCTTGCCTGCTCCACTTTTTCGGGTGGATTTGTTTCCGGCAGCACCGCCGAGAATCTGCACCGCCTACGTTCTGCGTCAGTGATGTTTGCGCGTGCTGGAATTGGCGCATATGCTTGGGCTGTCACCTTCGCCAGGCTGCTTGTGTACGGCTGGCATAGTGGGCCCCAGGCAATGGCCGCAGCGTCTGACAACATCATCAGCACGATCCTCAAGCACGATAGCAAGCAGACGAGTTACAAGAACGCGCTGCTGCGGGCTATCAACGATGTCGTACTGTCTTTCCCGGATATGCGGAGTAGGGGGCTTCCCGTTGCAGTCCCGCTCTGGCTGCTGGCTGAGTTCTGGCTGGTTTACTACTGGCCCTTCGTTGACCCGGCTGCCCCTATCTATCAAGGTGCCCGAGCAGAGCGCGACAATCGGCTGAGAAGCGACATGGCCTTCCGGCCGGCGCTGACCGAGTTTCGGCGGCAGTGGCAGGAACACTGGGGAGGCCTGTCAGCACCTTCAGATGGCTTCTTTATCATCAATGAATTGCGCGTACCCCGCATCAGGGCGCAGCAGCCACCTGCGCTGCTCAAGGCCTACTACCAGGCGCTGAAGAAAATCGCTGATACGCTGCAAATGCCCATCCGGTACGCCGGGCCTGGGGAATGGACGGTGTTCGCCAAACCCCGTCACCTGTCCGAGCTATATGATGTGACTGCCGTTCCGGGAACAAAGCCCGACGATCTCTGCCTGGTTGTGAGTTACGAGCTGTGGGAAGCGTTCCGCGGCCTTTCGCTGTGGGTTGAAGCCCTGTCCATCCATGAGTGGTGTTTGTTCTCGGAGCGGGTCGAGCAAGGGGAAGGCAGGCACATCGACCGGGGCATGGTCTACTACCTGCTGACAGCTCGCCCGGACAACCGTCGCCCGCTGACCTGGGAACGCAATCAGGTTGACCTGCTCATCATGGAGGGCCGGCAGTTCACCTGTCCGTGGACCGAAAAGCGGATACTCATTCCCGGCGAGTATGACCTGGATCACCTCGTGCCGGTGTCAGTGTATCCCATCAACGAATTGTGGAATCTGGTCCCGGCGGATTCGTACTTCAACTCCCATCGCAAGCGAGACAGGCTGCCCACCCTGGAACGGCTGGAAAGGGCAAGACCGCATCTCGAGCTGGCGTATGCTCATTATGAGACGTCACCGGCGCTGGCCAAGGCCATCCATCAGGATGTGGCAGTGCGGTTTTCGGCGATTGGCGCTGGAGATTTTCCGGTGGAAGTTACCCGGGCGGTGACCGGCTTCATTCAGGCGGTGGCAGATGCCCGTAATATTGCGCGGTTCTGACAGGACACGACCATGACTCGAAAGCTGTACGACAAGCTGGTGCGAGATCGCATTCCTGAGATTATTCGGGCCGAAAGGCGGGAATGCGGCACCGAAACGATGGGCGAGGAAGAATACCGGGTGGCGCTTCTGGCCAAACTCGTTGAGGAAGCGCAGGAAGTGCAGGGGGCATCGCCTGACAAGTTGGTCGCTGAACTGGCGGATCTGTCTGAGGTAATGGATGCTCTCATGGTTCTGCATGGCGTCAGCGAGTCCGAAGTCAGAGAAGTGCAGCGGGAGCGGCGTGAACAGCGTGGCGGGTTTGCTGGGAGGATCAAGCTCCTGTGGACGGAGTGATGAATAAGAACAACCGCGGCGGGTATGCAAATCCGGGAGTCAAGGAACTGATTGACCGCTGGACAACCCTGGCCGCCGAAGCCCGGAAACGTGGTGCAGCACCTGATAGCGGTGGTTATCCGCCAGGCTACTGGTACGGAGTGAGCTACGGACTGGAAATGGCAGTGCAGGAGGCAGAGCAACTGCTGGGAGAAGCATCCGCCTGAAGCCGTTTTTGCATCCTGAAATCGTAACCAACGCGCTAAGAAGTACCGGCAACCTCACTCTACGAGTGAGCCCTTGTAGCACCCCAACGCCACTGCGTGCCGAAACTCAATCTTCGATAACATTAGTCATATTACTTGACAGCATATTTACCCTATCATAGAATGCTGATAAAGCGCTTTATCAGCGTCAATAACGGTGTTGCATGGGAAAGAAACGCCCGCGTCTGGCCGATGTAGCCCGCCTGGCTGGTGTGTCAGAGGCAACCGCCTCTGTAGTGATCAACAGCCGGGTTGGCGAGAGTGCTCGCGTCAGTCCTGCGACTCAGGAGCGCGTGTGGGCTGCTGTGCATAAGCTGGGCTATGTGGCCAACCCCCTGGCGCGTAATCTGGCTGGAGGGCGCAATCACATCATTGCCGTGTTTACCTTCGAATCAGTCTTCCCCCTATCTCACGGCAATTTTTTCTACCCTTTCCTGATTGGCATTGAAGAAGAAGCAGCCCGCCAGGGCTATGACCTGCTGCTCATCACCCGCACCGATAGCAAGGGCCACCATCGCATCCATGAGAATGGAGTCAATCGCCTGCAGTTAGCGGATGGTGCGATTTTGCTTGGTTATGGCGACCGGCAAGAAGTCTACGCTCTGCTGGAGGAGCAGTTTCCGTTTGTTTTTGTTGGCCGCCGCGAATCGCCTCGGGACGATATCTCCTATTCCGCCGGGGATTACATTGGGGCCACTGTTGAGGTTGTGCGGCATCTATTTGGGTATGGACATCGGCACATCGCTTATGTGCAGACAAATCGCACTGACGAATCCTCCTCTGACCGGGCGGAAGGATTTGCCATGGCGCATCGGGAATTCGGATTTACAGCGGTATGGTGGCGCGGGGAACATGTTGAGTTCTCTGAGGGTGTGGTGCTGTCGTTGCTGAATCAGGGGGTGACCGCGTTTGTGCTGGAAGACGACTCATTTGGCAAACAACTGCAGGACCATGCCAGAACCCTGAACAGGCTTATTCCGGAGGATTTCTCCATGGCGGTGCTCGGCGATCCCCTCATTGAGTTCTCACCGGAACACACCTGGACACACTACAAAGTTCCCCGTTTGGAAATGGGTCGGAAGGCTGTCATGCTCTTGATGCGAATTCTGAATGAGCCTCGCGAATCTCTGCCGTTGCCGCTGCGGGTCACCATTCCATGCCTTTTCTATGCCGGGGACACAGTAGCCCATCCACCTGTGCAGCAGCCGGGCTTGCCGCCCCCTTTGGCCGGAGTTTGACCAGGGATTGAGGGGTCTTTCCTCATCCTTGCTGAATAGTCTGACCGGACAAGTCTAAGGAGAGAACTATGAAGAAGCTACTGATCGGATTGTTGTTGGTTGCGCTCGTCCTTCCGATGAGCCTCACCCTGGCCCAGAGCGACGAGGTCACTCTGCGGTTTACGCTCTGGGTGCCGGAAGATTCACCGCATGTTGCCATGCTCACCGAGATTTCGGATGCCTATAAGGAATTGCATCCAAACGTGAGTGTCAAGTACTACTTCATTCCTTTCGCGGAATACGAGAGCACCCTGAGTCTACAACTGCAGAGCAACGAGCCACCCGACCTGGGCTGGATTGTCGAGCGTGCTGCACCAACCTTCACCCAGTCTGGCCTGCTCCTGGATATTGGTGATCTGCTCCGAAGCGACGAAGAGTACAACTTCGCCGATTTTTCGGAATCGGTCATGGGGCTGTGGGTTGATGGGGAGGCTGTTTACGCCGTGCCTTTCTCCACCTCGCCAATGATCACCATCTTCAACGCTGATCTCTTTGCTGCGGCCGGCCTGGAAACTCCGTCTGAACTGGCTGCCAAGGGCGAATGGACCTGGGAAGCTGCCGCTGCTGCTGCCAAGGCAATCACTGAAGCCACGGACGTATACGGTTTTGCGAGCAATGACGCCGCGCTGTACAGCCCGGCTTCCTGGGGCACAGTAGGGCCAATCCTGCGCGCCTACGGCACAGACCTGTTCGATGAGGAGACCGGCGAGTGCACGTTCAACTCTCCGGAAGCTGTTGAGGCCATGACGCTGCTGCACAACATGATCTTCGTTGATAAATCCCTGGTTCCGCCTGGCACCGAAGCCACAATGTGGACCGGGAATGCGGCCTTCACACTGGGGCAGATCAGCCGCCTGAACAACCTCAAAGATGCCGAATTTGAATGGGGAATTGCTCCACTACCCGCTGGCCCGGGTGGCCAGGAACCTGTGATCGGTCAGGCAGCTGTAGCCGTATTCAACGGGCAGAACAATACCAATCAGGAAGTGGCCGCTGACTTCCTCAAGTTCATGACTAACCAGGCCGGGGTCGAGAAGATGGCCCAGTTCTTCCCACCCGCCCGCGAATCGGTGATGGCATCCGAAGTGTTCTTCAATGCCAATCCAATGGTCGATCCAGCTGATATCGAAAACATCATTGCACCGGCGATTATCAATGGCCGGGTGCTGATCGCGCACTCCGAAATGCCCACTATCGAGCTGGTCGGCGCAACTGCGCTGGATACGCTGTGGGTACCAGAGGCGAACGTTCAGGAAGTGCTGGATATGTGGTGCATGATTGCAGCACCCTATCTGGCCCAGTAAGCTGCTGTGATATCGTGCACGAGGAGGGAAGGTTGTCTGACCCTCCTCGTGCCCATTAGGTGTCTGGCAGAATGCCCGGGTCGGCGGCCAGGGCAGGTCATTCCGCCTGATGAATCCCAGGAATAGGATCATGGCACTTAAGGTAAGCAGACAAAAAGGTCTCTCGTTCCAGCAGAAAGACGCCCTGTATGGCTACCTGTTTGCCGCCCCGCAGGTGCTCGGTTTTCTGCTGTTTGTGCTGGGACCACTGATCGCCGTCTTTGTGTTCAGCTTTCAGGATCGCAATCTACTCACCGGACAGGTTGCGTATACCGGGTTGGCCAACTATGAGATGATGCTCAGTAAGGACCCATTTTTCTGGAAGGTTCTGCAAAATAGCCTTATTTTCTCTGCAGGACTGGTGCCGTTAAATCTGACCCTGGCCATGACTCTGGCGATTCTGCTGACCAGGCCGTTTCGCGGAGCTGTGTTCTTTCGCACGTTGTTCTTCGCGCCTGTAATCACCTCATCGGTAGCGTGGGCGGTAGTCTGGCGCTTCCTGCTGCAGGATGAAGCCGGAGCCAACTCGTTGCTCGCGTTGGTCGGCATCGATGGTCCGAACTGGCTATTTGACCGTACCTGGGCCATGGTTGCCGTCATTGTCGTGCAGGTGATCAAAAACGTCGGGCTGAATACCTTGATCTTCATGGCCGCTCTGCAGAATATCCCGCGCGAGTTCAGCGAAGCGGCGGAGGTTGATGGAGCCAATGCCTGGCAGCGTATCCGCAGGGTCACGCTGCCCCTGCTGGCCCCCACGATCATGCTCGTGCTGCTCATCACTATCGTGGGCTCGCTGCGCGTTTTTGACACGATCATGCTGCTGACCCAGGGAGGCCCGGCCAACGCCACAAACGTCCTGGTCTACTATGTGTACTTCAACGCCTTCCGGACCTTCCGTGTGGGGTATGCCAGTTCGCTGGCTATCGTGCTGTTCACCATCGCCTTTATCGCCACGATCATTCAGTGGGTTGTGCGCCGGGAGTTGTCTTACAATGAGCGCTAACGCCATCAGACAGAGTAGCGCCGTGCTCCATCAATCGCGACTGGGAAGCTACCGGTTTTGGAACCGGGTTCTCATCTACGTCGTGCTGTTCATCCTATGCGTGCCGTTTATCACGCCATTCTGGTGGATGTTGACCAGTTCGTTCAAAGCCTATAACGAGATGTTTGTCTTCCCGCCGACACTCCTGCCACAGAACTGGATCTGGGAGAACTACACCGAGGTATTCCGGTTGCAGCCCTTCGCCCAGCAATACTGGAACAGCTTCTATATCGCGGTGTTCATGACCCTCGGCACACTGCTTTTCAGTTCGCTGGCCGGTTATGCCTTTGCGCGCATTCGCTTTCCGGGGGGCAACCTGCTGTTTGTGCTGCTGCTCACCGGGATTATGATGCCTGCAGAGGTCACGATCATCCCGCTGGCAACTGCTGTGCAGCAACTCAACCTCACTGATTCGCACCTGCCACTGATCATTATCCCAATGTTCGGCTCACATGGCATCACCGCTACATTCATGATGCGTCAGTATTTTCTGGATATTCCTACCGAACTGGAAGAGGCCGCATTTCTGGACGGGCTGTCTCGCTGGGGCATTTATCGACACATCGCATTGCCGCTAGCCAAGCCCGTGATCTCCGCCGTTGCGATCCTGACCTTTTTGGCAAGTTGGAATCTCTTTCTGGAACCGCTGGTCTTTCTGCAGACGACATCCCAATATACGCTGCCGCTGGCTCTGCGAGGCTATAACGATCCGTACGGCCAACCCCTGTGGGGCGAACAAATGGCAGCAACCACCATGGCTGTAGCCCCGGTGATCATTTTCTACATTTTCGCTCAGCGTCTCGTTGTGGAAAGTTTCGCATTCTCAGGAACCAAAGGTTGATCCTATGCCCACTCATTCCTACCCAATTCCCGAGCCTCAGCAGCCGCCATATGACATTATTGTGATGGGCGGTGGGCCGTCCGGATCGATGGCCGCGATTGCTGCGGCCCGTGAAGGCGCAAGCGTGCTGCTGATCGAGCAGTATGGCTTCCTTGGCGGCTCGTTGACCGTGATGGGCGTCAGCCCGATGATGAGTTTCCACAACCGTGCAGGCGAACAACTGGTTTACGGTCAGCCCCAGGAGCTCATCGACCGCCTGATCGCGCGCGGCGGCAGTCCGGGCCACATCCTCGACAGTACCGGTTACTGCAGCACTGTGACCCCATTTGACAGCGAAATCCTCAAGATCGAACTGGAAACGATGGCGACCGAAGCCGGGGTAAACCTGCTTTTTCATACGATGTTCGTGGATGCGATCCGCGAAGATGACCGGCTGACCACAGTTGTTGTTGCGAACAAAGGCGGGTTGTCCGCCTTTTCAGCGCGAGTGTTCATTGACTCGACCGGGGATGCTGACCTGGCTACTCGCGCGGGAGTGCCCTTTACCTTTGGTCGCCAGCAAGACGGGGCCGCCCAGCCGATGACGATGAACTTCAAGGTGGGGCAGGTAGATACCGCCCGCCTGCGGGCCTTTGTGGAAGAATCGCCGGAGACGTTCCCTCACAAAGATATGGAGATACTCCGCAAGGTGCCGCGGATCAGCCTGGGCGGCTACATCATTGAGTGGGAAAAGGCGGTGCAATCCGGCCAGGTGACCGTGCCGCGTGAATACGTGCTGTTCTTTGAGACAGCCACGCCGGGTGTGATCGTGGTTAACACGTCCCGGATTGGCAACCTGGATGCCACCAACCCCTTTGATCTCAGTAAAGCAGAAGTGATTGGGCGGCAGCAGGCCCACGAGATCTTCCGTTTCCTGAAGAACAACTGCAAGGGATTTGAGGACAGCATTTTCTTGGCAACACCGGCTCAGGTGGGCGTGCGCGAATCGCGGCATATTCACGGCCTGTATACCCTTACCGGCGAAGACGTTATCCAGGCGACAGCCTTTTCCGATCCGATTGTGGTGGCGGGTTATCCGATTGATATCCATAATCCGAATCCTACCACACCGAACACGAACACCACCCATCTTGATCCCAATATCGCTTACCAGATTCCGATGCGGTCGCTGCTGGTTTCTGAGGTCTCGAACCTGATTGTCGCCTGCCGGGCGCTCAGCGCGACTCACGAGGCTGCCGCGGCCATCCGGGTCACGCCGATCATGATGGCTGTGGGTCAGGCCGCCGGGTTAATGGGCGCAGCTGCTGTGGAGCTTGATATTGTCCCGCGCGATCTACCGTACGAACGGCTGCGGCCTATGTTAGAGGCACGCGGGGTCAACCTGCCAGACTGATCTCGCTCAGGGAAATCTGAGCGAGATATTGAGCGCAAGCGCGATAGAAATACATTCGGGATACTATGTAGTATCCCGAGTTTTGTGGTATACTCCCCGGAGAGTCTTCGGGTGAGCGGCCGCTGCTCCCTCCGAAATGGCCGCCCTTTTTATTCGGGATATACTGATGCAAACCCACTTCGATGCCT
>CAZGYW010000021.1:7629-14651 GCA_964530495.1 uncultured Anaerolineae bacterium | reverse complement strand
GGCGTGCCGTGGCTGTCGTTCGGCAGCTTCTGGTCCGGGATCAAGATGCGCCGCCTGGACTACGAGACCGGCCTGCTCTCCGCCGAAGACGATAAGCTCTACCACCTCGCGATGCGCACCACCAACTCCGGCTCGGTGGAAGCGCCGTTCATCATCCGCAAGGGGGACTTCTACTACCTGTTCGTCTCCTTCGATTTTTGCTGCCGGGGGGTAGACAGCACCTACCGCGTGATGGTCGGGCGTTCGGAAACGGTCACCGGCCCGTATGTGGATCGGGATGGCGTCGATATGTTCCGCGGCGGTGGCACACAGGTCACTTTCCCCACCGAGCGCTGGCGCGGACCGGGGCACTGCGCCATCCTCCAGGAGGAAGACGCGGACTACATCGTCTACCACGCCTATGACGCGAACAACGCCGGGGCGCAGACGCTGCGCATCGATCCGCTGGCGTGGGATGAGGACGGCTGGCCCTCGATCCCCGGGCAGCCGGCGGAGGAGTAAAGCCGGGGCCGGGTGCCCCGCTACGCCGAAAAACGAAACCAGCGGCGCCGTTCCGCTGGTTTTTTGTTTCGTACGCTTACTTCGTCTGACGGAAGGCCCGCCAGCCGCTACTGGCGCTCTTCCAGGAACGTGCCGTCCTCGCGGGCGATCTGCGGCGTGGACTCCGTGATTTCGGTCAGGGCCAGGATGCCCATCCGCCGGCTGATGTACATCCCCGGTTGGGCATACGACTCGAGCGAGATCCACGTTTCGTCAGCCAGCCCTGGCCGCACCCACCAGGTCGCGTCCGCCGCGAAGCTCTCCGTGTTGTCGTCCGGCACAAGCTGGATCGCGTTATTCCACTGGCGGATGTAGAAGCCGGGGAAGTTAACCGACTCGATCGAGATCGCCGCCGGGTCTGCCAGGCCAGGCACGACCACGAACTGCGAATCCTCCAGCGGGATGAGCTGGCTATCGAAGCGCAGGACGAAGTTGGCATGGCGCAGGTACGTGCCCTCCAGGCTGTACCAGCGGAAGCGCGAGATCATGCGGGGCGGCAGCACCTGATCCTGGCCCGTATCCCCGGACGGCGCGGCGATCACCTCACCGGCAGGAACCGGGACGCCGAAGTCCGGCGTGCCGTCCGCGTTCCAGTTGACGCGCTGGACACGGGTCGTGCGCAGGCCGTTGCACGCCCCGGCCGGGAAGTCTACCGCGTGGTACACGATCCAGTCCTCGGTGCCGTCCGGCGACTTGAAGAAACCGTTGTGACCGGGGCCGTAAACACCGTTCGCGTCCGAGCGCTGGAAGACCGGCTCCGGATTCTTGATCCACGAGGCGGGGTCGAGCGGATCGCCACCGGCGTAGGTGAGCATCCCCAGCCTGTAATCGCCGGTCGCGCAGGAACTGGCCGAGAAGATGATAAAGGTCTGACCGTCATGCTGGAGCGCCACCGGACCTTCGTTGACCGTCCCACCGGAGGTTTCCCAGCGAAATTCCGGCTCGGTGATCAGCACGCCATCACCACTGAGCGTCCACGGATTGCTCAGCGGAGCGATGAAGACCGACTGGCGCGGCTCAAAGGCAGAGAACAGAAAATACAGCTTGCCATCCAGTTGGAGGATGCTGCCATCGATGATCCAGCGGTCGCCACGCGGCTCCACCAGCTGGCCAATATACGTGTACGGCCCCAGCGGATCGGTCCCGGCGCTCTCCAGCACGTGGGTGCGCTGGCGGTCGTAGTTGCCCAGCGGGGTGCCGGCGGTGTAATAGAAGTACCAGCGGAGGCCGTGCGGCCCGTCCAGCAGGTGGAACTCCGGCGCCCAGAAGTTGTTCCCGCGGGATGGCTCACTCTCCTCGTAGATCACCTGCGGCTCGGCGGTCTTCAGCCCGGCCAGGGTCGGCGCGACGCGCATCGTCCACTGCGCGCCCCAGGTGGTTGCCGTCAGGTAGTAGTTGCCATCGTAGTAGGTCAGCCAGGGGTCGGCCCCGCTGTGGTTGAGCGGATTGCTGACCGTCCCCGCGCCGGACTGGGCGGCGGCGCTCCCGAAGGTCACGCCCACCACGATCGCCACCAGCAGAACGCCCAGGATCACTTTCCCCCGTGTTCGCATTGCCATCATTACCCCCTGCACCGGATTACCATTCTTCTGAGGCTGAGTCCTGAATCGGGGCAGACCAGACGCCCGCCGCGCCAACTCCCGCCTTTAGCTCAAAACTCAACATTCATCACTCAAAACTGACAGGGGGTGAGTTCCCCCACCCCCTGCCAGAAAAACTATCGTTGGCGCATGGCCTGCCACAACCTAGCGCAGCCCGCCCATCTCCAGCGCCGTGAAGGACAGTGGCGGCACGACCAGCATCGCGCGCTTGCCATCGAGAGTCGGGGCGGCCACTTCCACCGCCACGATCTGGTTGGGGTTGTCGTAGCTGTTGGCGGCCTTCGGATCGCTGCCCGCCACCTGGTAGGCCTTGCCCACGCGCTGCGGCGCGCGATCCTGCCAGATCAGCTCTACCGGCAGGCTTTCCGTCTGGCTGCGGTTGACGATGAAGACCGCGTGCGCGTCCTTCTCCTCGTCGTAGGAGGCGGAGACATCGAGCAGCGGCATCGGGCCGTAGAGCTTAGTGTCGTACTGCGGCGCCTTGACGGCCACATCCAGCGCCGTGCCAGAAGCCAGCTTGCTAAAGAGCAGGAACGGGTAGTAGATCGACTGCTTGAGCATCGCGTCGCGGGTGGTCAGGATCGGCGCGATCACGTTCACGATCTGGGCCAGGCAGGCGACCTTCAGCACGTCGGACTTGCGCAGGAAGACGTTCATCCACTGGGCGACGACCAGCGCGTCCTCCAGGTTGTAGACTTCCTCGATCAGGTGCGGGGCCTGAACCCACGCACCCTGGACATCGTGCTGGAGTGTAGCCTTGTACCACACATTCCACTCGTCCCAGGAGAGGAAAACGTCGTGTTTGGAACGGCGTTTGGCCTTCACGTAGCGCAGCACGCCGCTGAGCGTATCCACAAACGACTCAAACTCGGCGCTGTAGGCCAGGTAGCTGGCCGTGTCGTTGTCGTGGTTATTGGCGTAGTAGTGGATCGAATGGTAGTCCACCTGCTCCCAGGCCAGCTCCAGCGCCACGCGGTCCCATTCCGGATAGGTGGGCATCCGGGAATTGGAGGAGCCGCACAGCACAAGCTCGATCGCCGGGTCGTGCCAGCGCATCATCTTGGCGGCTTCGCGGGCCTTCTTGCCGTAATCCTCGGCTTCCAGGTGCCCGATCTGCCAGGGTCCGTCCATCTCATTGCCCACGCACCAGTACTTGACGCCGTACGGCTCGCGGTGACCGTTGGCAGCGCGCAGGTCGGCGTACTGCGTCCCCACCGGGGCGTTGCAGTATTCAACCAGGCTGGCCGCTTCCTGAATGGTACCCGTTCCCATGTTGACGGACATCATCGGCTCGGTGTTCACCAGTCTGGCGAACTCCATGAATTCGTCAGTGCCGAACTGGTTGGTCTCAATCGACTGCCAGGCCAGGTCGCGGCGGCGCGGGCGCTTGTCTTTGGGGCCGACGCCATCCAGCCAGCGGTAGCCGGACAGGAAGTTGCCGCCGGGGTAGCGCATCGCGCGGAAGTTCAGCTCCTTGAGGGCGGCCATCACGTCTTTACGCAGCCCGCGCTCATCCGCATGGGGCGAGGCAGGATCGTAGATGCCTTCGTAAATGGCGCGGCCCATGTGCTCCGCAAAACCGCTGAAGAGCAGCGGCGAGATCGCGCTGATCGTGCGGTTGGTATCCAGGTAGATCTTCGCAGTTGAATCGCTCATCGGATGTCACCTTGCCTTATCTGGTAGAGAACAGCCCCGCACACCTGTCTGCCAGGCGGGGTGGGCTTAACGCCCACCCATGCCGGTCAGCATCACGCCCTGGATGATCTTGCGCTGGAAGATGATATACACAATCAGCACCGGGAGCGTCGATAGCACCGCGCCGGCCAGGATCATCGGGCGATACTGCCCGGCGTAGGACGACTGCATGATCGACAACCCCACCGGCAGGGTGCGCGTATCCAGCGTGCTGGTAACGATGATGGGCCAGAACAGGTCATTGAAGTGGCCGAGGAAAACAAAGATGCCCAGCGCCGTCAGCGCGTTGGTGGAGAGGGGCAGGATCACGCTCCAGAAGCGCCGGAAATATCCCGCGCCATCGAGGATGGCGGCTTCCTCCAGCTCCGTCGGGACCTGCATGAAGAACTGGCGCAGCAGGAAGACGCCAAAGACGTTGGCCGCCCCGGGAAATATCAGCGCGCTGAACGTGTCCAGCCACCTGAGGTCACGCATGAGCAGGTAGTTGGGGATCAACGTCACCTGCCCGGGGATCATGATCGTCACCAGCAGAAAGGCGAAGAGCGCCTTATTGCCGGGGAAGTTAAGCCGGGCGAACGCGTAGGCTGCCGGCGCGCAGAGTATCAGCACGGCGGCGGTGTAGCCGGTCGCAGCGATCACGCTGTTGCGCAGCCACATGTCCAGCCGGATGTCCTGCTGGGTCACCACTGTCCGGTAGCCTTCCAGCGTCGGCTCGGTGGGGATGATCTTGGGGGGCCAGCGGTTGATTTCCTGGTTGGTCATGAAGGACTGCGAAATTGTGATAAGCAGAGGAAACAGCACGGCCACGGAAAGTACCAGCAGGAAGGCATACGTCCAGAAGTGTCTGGGCAGAGAGATGTGATTAACGTTCACGAGATGCCTCCTCTAGTAATCAACCGGCCGGCTGATGACTTTGAACTGGAAGGTGGTCATAATGGCCATGATGATCGCGATGGTCACGGCCACGGCGGTACCGTAGCCCATCCGGAACGCGACCCAGGCCTGCTGGTACAGATAGATGATCACCGTCCACGACGCCCTGCCTGGCCCGCCGCCACCGGAGATGATGTACGGCTGCCCGAAGACCTGGAAATGCCCGATCACCCCGGTCACCGTCACGAACAGGATCGTGGGGCGCAGCAGCGGCAGCGTGATACTGCGAAACGCCTGCCAGTCATTCGCCCCGTCGATCTTGGCCGCCTCATACAGGTGTTCGGGAATGCCCTGCAGGCCGGCGATATAGATCAGCATCGGGAAACCGAAGTTCCACCAGACCGTCGCCAGGCTGAGCGCCGGCAGCACCAGGTTGGGGTCTCCCAGCCAGTTGATCGGGCGGATGCCGATGAAGCCCAGGAAGTAGTTGATGACGCCGAACTGACCGCTGAGCAGCCAGTTCCAGATCAGGCCGATGGCGCCCACCGACATCAGCTGGGGGATGTAGAACAGCACGCGGAAGAACCCGTTGGCCTTCACCGGCCGGGTAACGGCCACTGCGGCCGCCAGCCCCACCACATTCGTGCCAATCACCGTCATGATGGTGAAATAGATGGTGTGAAGGACCGAAGACCACCAGATGTCATCCTCGAACAGGGCGACATAGTTTTCGAACCCAACATAGGGCGTGGTCGGGCGGAGAAGGCGCCAGTCGTAGAAGCTCATCTGGACGGACGTAATTGTGGCACGCACAAAGAAAACTGCGAAGAAAGCCAGAAAGGGCGCCAGGAAGAGGTACGCGATGATCGCCTCGCGGGTCTTCAGGCTGGGCGAGATGGGCAATCCAAACCATTTTGGCCCGGCGGGCCGCTGTGTGGTGATGCCAGACATAGGCTGACCGTCCTCTACTCACATGCCTCAGGAACTCAGCAGATCCATCTCCAGCATGAGGGGGAGCTGGAAATGTCGCGCCTCATGCTGCCGCACGACGTACCCAGCCGTCTTACGCAGAGTGTGGGGCAGATCAGCGATCCACCCCACACCTTTGGTTCAGACTACAGCACTGGCCTTAGCCGCGGTCCAGCGCTTCCTGCATCAGCTCCGCCGCGTCGTTCAACGCCTGCTCAACCGGCTTCAGGTCGTTGAGCGCGTTCTGCAGCTCGGCATCGAGATAGGCCAGAATTTCCTGGGTAACGGTGGTCTTCGGGTCCTGAACACCGTACGCACTGAATCCCTGGCCCAACAGAATGTTGGAGGGATAGACCTCGGGGTCGAGGGCGGCCTGCGCCGACAGGCGGGCCGGCACCTGGCCGGAGGAGGCCCAGATCACCTGGTTATTGCTGACCCACTCGATCATCTTCAGCACGGCGTCAAGCTTCTCGCCCTGCGTGGAGGCGGGGATCATGAAGGTGTGGATGCCGAACCAGCTCGCCGGCTGGGGGCCGAACTGCCAGTTGGGCCAGGCCATGCTGTTGATGTCCGTCTGCAGCAGGGACTGGTTGCGGTACCAGGTGCCGGTCGGCAGCACAGCCACCGTGCCAGCGCCGAAGGCCTGCCAGGTGTCAAACCCGGCGGTGGGCGGCGAGACATGATACTTGTAGATCAGGTCATAGGTCTCCTGCAGGGCCATCATGCCTGCCTCAGAGTTGATGGTGACCGTCTTGCCGTCTTCGCTCAGGAACGAGCCACCGTGCTGGTAGAGGGCGGCGATGAAGTTAACGTTGGGCCATTCACCGGCTGTATAACCCCACTGCACCACGTTTTCGGGGTCGAAATCGGGGGAGAGGGCGTTGTTGCCGTTGGCGTCAAGCGTCAGCTTCTGGAACAGCTCCACCCAGCCTTCGTAGGTGGTCGGGGCGGTAGCAATATCGGTGGAGAGGCCAGCCGCCTCGAACATGTCGATGTTGATCCACAGGCCGCGGCCATGGTTATCCAGCGGGATGCCGTAGATCGTATCGTCCCACAGCATACCGTCCATGGTAGTCGCCGAGATGTCGTCATCGGGGAGCCAGCCACCGCCGGAGGTGTACTGATCGCCCAGGTCACGCAGCACGCCGTAGCTGGCATACTGGGGGATTTCCGAGGCATGGAGCAGGATCACATCCGGCTGGGTGCCGGCCACAAACGCCGTCTGGAGCTTCTGGTACAGGGGCGCCCAGGCGATCATTTCGACCGAAACCGAGACTTCCGGGTTTTCCGCGGCGAACGATGCCAGCATCTCATTGAAGATCGGAAGAGCGTCGTGTAGGGAAA
>CAZGYW010000021.1:5020-7619 GCA_964530495.1 uncultured Anaerolineae bacterium | reverse complement strand
ACACCCCAATCGACACTCTTTCCCTACACGACGCTCTTCCGATCTGCCAGCATCTCATTGAGCGTGACGCCGTCCGAGCCGGTCAGGCCGTTCCAGAACGTGATGTTCGTCCCGCCGGTACCGATTTCAGCCGTGATGGGTGTGGCGGTAGGCTCGGCATCCTGCGCCAACGCCGGGGTCATGGAGAACGACAGCGTCGCCATGACGGTCAACAGAACCAGTGATACTGCGATCAAACCCCAACGCCTAATCATGTTTGCTGCTCCTTTTTTTCTAACCACTCAGTGCGTGATGTACGTACACCTTGCTCAACATGCGCGTCCAACCACTTCACACGTTCTGGTTGACTGCTGGGTCGGCCACCTCCTTCCCCGCAACTCACCAGCGCGGCCACACACCACTAGAAATCACCGGCTCAGGACAAGAAGAAAAGCAAGCCGGTGCGGGACATGCCGAAAACAGACAGGGACAACCTCTGATTGTGCTTGATGGTACGGTCTGATCACGCGAAGAATGCTCCGCCGGGTTCGCTTGACTGCCTGGTCAATTGCCAGCCGGAAGGTTCAACACGGCCGGCAGACAAAAACTGCGTTTACGTAATCCCAGGTTCAGAGTTTTCAGGTTCGTGGAGCAGGTGCGATGAAACGGCGATCACCTGTTTCATTCGATTCGAATGCATGAATACGAATTCATAATTTGAATAAACCATGAAAATGCGTGCGTGTCAAGCAATTCGCTGAACCTGGTGTTGCACCCTGCACAACTCTGCCGCCCAGATACCCGGCCAGCGCGGCAGAATCTTGAAACACGGCCTCAGCCTGTTTCAAAACAGAGTACTTCACAGAATACGAATACCGTTATAGAATGCAGTGCAGGGCAGCATGGGCGCCCACCCCGGAATGGATGCCACAGGCTATGAGCCGCACCACAACGAAATCCGCCACCCGTCCACCGACCATGCAGGACGTCGCGCGCCTGGCTGGAGTCTCCCAACCGACCGTCTCACGCGTTCTCAACCGCTCGAAGACCACAATCCCGGTCAGCGAAGAAACCTACAACCGGGTGATGATCGCCGTGCGCCAGCTCGGCTACCGGCCCAACATGACCGCCCGCAGCCTGCGCACGCAAAAAACCCAGATGATCGCGATCATGATCGCCGATATCAGCAACGGCTTCTACCACCCCATCGTACGCGCCGTTCAGGATATCGCTCACGCGCATGACTATGACGTTCTGATCGCCAACAGCGATCACGAATACGTTAACGAGAAGCACTTCTGCGAGGCGGTGCGCCGCCGGCCAGTCGACGGCATCATCATCGCCCCCGTCCACCTGACCCACCAGGATGTCGATTTCTTTGTGACGCTGACCGGGACGCCGATCGTCGCGCTGGGCGATCAGGTCAATCACCCCCAGGTGGATGTCGTCCACATGGATGACCAGCAGGCGATGTACGACGGAATCCGCTGGCTGGTAGAGCAGCGCGGCTACCGCCGCATCGGTTGCCTGGGCGTTCCAGCGCCGATTCAGATCGGCCCACGCCGCTTGCAGGGCGTGCTCCAGGGCCTGGATGACTGCGGACTGGGGCAGCCGCACCCGATGTTGTGGGGCGACTTCACCATCGAAAGCGGGCGCAGGGCGGCCGAGCAGTTGCTGGCCGACCGTGAATTGCCGGAGGTCCTGGTGGCCTTCAACGACCTGATGGCCATCGGCGTGATTCTGGCCCTGCAGGATGCCGGACTGAGCGTCCCCGGCGACATGGCCGTGATGGGTATGGACGACATCGAGGAGGCCACCCTGATCCGGCCGCGCCTGACCACGATCAGCCAGTCCCCGGAGGACATCGGCCGCAAACTGGCCACTGCCCTGTTCGAGCGCATTGAGGGCACCGTCACCGGCCCGCGCCGCTTCTTCCTCAGCCCGTACGCCATCATCCCGCGCGAGTCGGCCTGACCTGACTCGGTTCTTCCGGGGAGGAGCGGATGAGCGACACAGCCCGCCGCTGGTTTAACGCCATTGACTCCCTGTTCGACCGCCGGGCCATCACCCGCGAGCAGCGTTTCTCGCAGGCAGCGGGCAACGTCCCCCGCCCGATTACGGCCCGGCAGGCGTACGCTCACATTCAGCCACTGGCGCGGCGCCTGGATCGCGGCGCCTGCCTGACCCTGATTGTGTCCCAATCGGGAGTCGATGCCGATGGGGCCAGCCCGCACTGGGAGTTCTGCTTCGATCTGCCGGCGCGGCGGGCGATCCTCCTGGCGGAGTGGACTCTGGCGTGGAATGAAGCCGCCGATGATTATGGCCCGGCCCGGATCGACGTGACCGTCCGCCCGTTCCCGGCTGAGGATGGGCTGCTGCGCCAGATGGTGCAGCAGGGCAAGCTGCTCCACCGGCAACTGGAAGGATTGTGGCGGCAGGAGTACAGGAAGCGCCCCGCCCTGCCGGAGGGCTTCCGCGATTCGAATGCCGCGCTGGCGGACTTCACCCGCCAGGGGCTGGACGCCAGCCAGACGGAGTTCGCGCTCTCCACCGGCCTGTCACCGGAGGGCGCCCACTGCTGGCTGGCGCAAACCCGGCACAGGACGTACTACGCGCCGCT
>CAZGYW010000021.1:0-4920 GCA_964530495.1 uncultured Anaerolineae bacterium | reverse complement strand
AGGGCGCCCACTGCTGGCTGGCGCAAACCCGGCACAGGACGTACTACGCGCCGCTGGAGTAGCTGCCACCCTACCCTGCGCCATCTTTCAGGAATAGGGCTTCAATCAGGTCGGCAATCGCCGCGATATCCTCCAGGCCGAACTGCGGGACGTTCACATCCAGCGGAACATCTGTGGCCACCGCGAAACGCTGTTCGGCGCTGCCGACCAGCTCCAGACTGTTGGCTGCCCGGACGACTTCCAGCGTGGGCCGGTTGGCCTGGCGGTAGCCTTCCACCAGAATAATATCCACCCCCTCAACCCCGGCCGTGATCTCGTCCAGCTCCAGTTCGCGCTCCAGCAGCCGGTAGGACGCGATCTTGTCGGGCGCGGCCACGATCACGTGCCGGCTGCCGGCCCGGGCATGCCGCCAGCTATCCTTGCCCGGCCGGTCAATGTCAAACCCCGCGTGGGAATGGTGCTTGACCGTCCCCACCGCGTACCCGCGCCGGGATAGCTCCGGGATGAGCTTCTCCAGCAGGGTCGTCTTGCCCGATCCTGACCGCCCGACCACGGTAATCACTGGCACTGCCATGTCTGATTCTCTCCCGATCTGTGATACCTGCCGCCCTACAGAACGGCGAGGGCCAATAGCGAAAGCAGCCCCAGCGCCACCGGGGCCCAATCCAGCGCGCCGCGCCGCACCGGCATGGGACGCGCCTTTTCCGGGGAGAAGGCGCGCGCTTCGGCGGCCAGCGCCACGTCTTCCGCGTGGCGGAGCGCGTTCGTCACCACAGTCATCACCAGCAATTGCAGGCCGCGCCAGCGCTGCCGGCGCAGGCCGCCGCGCATCCGCAGGGCCTGCCAGGCGTGGAAGCTGGACTGCTGCAGGCTGGGCAGCAGGTTGAGCGCCACACCCAGCGAGAACCCCAGCCCGTGCAGCCCGAAACGCTCCAGCAGCCCGGCCAGCGCCGTGATCTCCACCGCGCTGGTGAACCCCTGGATGGCGACCAGCACTACCACATAGCGCATGGCGATCTGGCCGGCGGCCAGCAGTCCCTCCGAGGAGTACGGCACGCCGTAGAAGACGGCATCCCGCTCCCCCAGGAAGAACACGGTGGGTAGTACCAGGAAGAGCATCCACACCAGGTAGCGCGGGCGCAGGATCGTGCGGAGCGCGCGCGGATAGACCACCAGCGCTACCAGCCCGCACAGCGCGCAGGTCAGCGGCAGCAGGGCCGCCGGCGCCACCATCGCCAGCCCCATCAGCCAGGCCAGCACCGCCAGGTGCCCGTACGTCCCCAGGGCGGGCCGCGCAGCGGCTTTCGCAGCCGGGATGCTCACAACTTGCGGCGTATCCATCAGCGCAGCACCTCCAGCTCAACAACCATCCGCGCCTGCATGCTGTTCTCCGCGCCCGGCACGACCATGCGGAACGGCGCTTCGTTATCCGCCAGCGGGCCGCCGCCCCGGGCATAGGCCAGGATGACATCGGCGCGCGTAACGGTCTCCGCGTTGTACGACGAAGCGTACCCATCCGAGGCGACCGCTTTGATGCCGGTCACGCCCTCCGTGCTGACGCCCGCCGCTTCCAGGATGGCACTCAGGGTCGCGCCCTGGTAAGTCGCGCCTTCCAGATCGGCCTCAGTCACCGCCAGCGCCAGAAGGTCCTGTGCCGAGAGGGTGTGCTCAGTCTCGCCATCGGTCACGGTCAGGGTGCGCGAGTCTTCCGCAGCGAGAGTCTGCCCGGCCTCGCCGGCGACCGGGGTCGGCGCAGAGTCATTGGTCGGGGCGGTTGTCTGCACAGCGATGAAGATCGCCGCGATGGCGATCACAACCAGAAAGGCCACACTCAGGTTCAGCCCGGTCGCGCGGCTATCCTGACGGGCGGGCCGGGAGGTATAGCCCAGGCGGTTTTGCAGCCCGCGGCCCACACCCCAGGCGAACCAGCCCGCCACCGCACCGATGACCATGTAAATCGCCACCATCCCAACCACGATCAGAAGGGCGGCGTTTGTCTCGAGGCCCAGCGTACGGCTCCCCTGACTGAGCAGGTTGTTCCAGGTTTCCAGCAGCGAAACGCCGAAGATCAGGGGCCCGGTGATGAACGGCTGCAGCACCGACCAGGCGACGCCCAGCGCGCCAGTCAGCAGGAACAGCACCCGGCCCGGCTGCCCGCCCAACGACAGGATCAGCTCCGCCACCAGTGACTCGCCCAGAATCCCGATCATCGGGCCGATGACGACTCCGCCCAGGCTGAACAGCTTGAGCAGCATGGCGATCACGCCGATGAACAGCGTCGATCCCCGGCGCGGGACGAATACCCGCCCGATCAGGACGATCGCCAGCCCGATCCCACCCAGCACGGCGCCGCTGAAGGGCACGTTCAGGGATTTGAGCACGGTGCCAAGGCTCATTTCCACGATGCCCCACAGCACGCCAAACACCGCCAGAATGACCAGCTCGCGCGTACTGAATTTCATAGCCACCCTCCCCCAACCTTCGGAATAATGTTGAATGGTGAGTTTTGAATTTTGAGTTGGAGCGGCCGATGGAACTGGCCAGCACACCCTCTGCGCCTCCTGTTAACTCAAAACTTAACATTCAAAACTCAAAACTTTTTGCTCGGTACAGCCTCACCGTGCCGAAACGCGCCCGTCCTCCATGTAAAGAATGCGCCGGGCATAGTGATGCACGAGCTTGTAATCATGCGAGATCAACAGCACCGCCGTGCCGGCGGCGTTCAACTGGCACAGGAAATCCATCAGGCGCTGCAGGTGGCCCCAGTCCTGGCCCAGCGTCGGCTCGTCCAGGATGACAAGCTGCGGATGCAGGGCCAGGCACGCACCGAGCGCAGTGCGCTGCTGCTGCCCGACCGAAAGCTTGAAGGGCCGCCGCTCCGCCAGGGCTTCAAGGTCGGCTTCGCGCATTACGCGGGCATGGTCGGCGGGCGCAAAGCGACCGTAGTTGCGCGGGCCAAAGGCCACTTCCTCGTCCACCGAATCGGTGAACAACTGGTCGGCGGCGTTCTGAAAGAGCAGCGCCACGTCCAAACCCGGGCGGGGCCGCTGCCCGGCCGCGAACTGCACCCGGCCGCGGCGCGGCTTGCGCAGCCCGGCGATCACCAGGGCCAGCGTAGACTTGCCCGCACCATTGGCGCCAACCAGCGCCACAAAATCGCGCGGGTAGAGCGCCAGGTTCACACCCTGCAGCACGTCGTGGTCATTGTAGCCGGCCCACACATCATCCAGCGTGAGCAGGCTCGCCTCGGTTGTCGGACGCGGCTGGTGGCTGTCTAACTCCTCCCACGGCGGGAACTGGTGCAGGGCCGGACGGCGCAGGCCCAGCGCGTCACGCCGGACGCGGTCCTCGAATACGGCCTGCGGACTGCCGTCAAACACGATCCGCCCGGCGTCCATCAGCAGCACCCGGTCGGCATGCTCGATGGCGGAGGCCAGGCGGTGCTCGATCATGACAATCGTGATGCCGTATTCCTGCCGGAGCCTGACCAGCGTATCGATCACGCGGTCCACGTTGGGGATGTCCAGCGAAGCGGTTGGCTCGTCCAGGACGAGCACCGTGGGGCGCATGGCCAGCACGGCGGCAATGGCCACAATCTGCTTCTGCCCGCCGGAAAGCTCGGCCGGTTTGCGGGCGCGCAGCGGGGTGAGGCCGGTGGCCTCCAGCGCCCACTCCGTCCGGGCGCGCACTTCCTCTTCCGCCAGGCCCAGGTTGCGCGGCCCGAAAGCCACCTCGTCCTCCACCCGCAGGTGAAAGAGTTGTGCGCCGGGATTCTGGAAGACAATGCCCACCTGCTGGCTGATCGTCGTCAGCGGATGCTCCTGCGTGTCCAGCCCGGCGACCGTAACCCGCCCGCTGAGTTCCGCCGCGATCGAATGCGGGATGATGCCGCACAGTGCCCGGGCCAGCGTGCTCTTGCCACAGCCGGACGGCCCGGTGATCAGCACCCACTGGCCAGACTCGACATCGAACGACACGGCGCTCAGGGCCGGGCCTTCGTCATAACTCACGCAAAGGTCCTGGACGTGGATCACTGGCCGCCCTCCCCGAGCGCCATCACGCTCGCCAGCGGCCAGCGCGCCCGGGCGCGGGCCAGCAGCTCCGGCCGGACCACGACCCACGCCGCGCGGTAACGCCCCTCGTCCAGCAGGCGCAGCCCGGCCTGAAAGCCGCCGCCTTCATCAAATTCCAGCGGACCAAGCTCGTCGATGATCAGCACGTCGGCGTCCGCGCTCTGCGCCAGGATCGCGTTCCCCCGGTGCAGCACCTCTGCATCGAACCGCCAGCAGCCCACGGGCAGGCCCGCCGCACCGGTCTCCTCCCGCCAGCCAAGCAGGCGGCGCTCCCCCGTCCGCAGGTCGACGAGATCGATCCCGGTCTTGCGGCCATCCTCCAGCCGGGCAGGGCACAACACGCCGGCAACCGTCAGCCCCAGCGCGCCCGCCTGGGCCGCCAGATCGGCGCACCAGGACGTCTTGCCGGCGCCCCGCGGCCCGGAGATCAGGGTCAACCCGGTTGAAATCTCGGCTGCTATAAAACGCGCCAGCGCGACGGCTGGCGAGAGGGAGGCTTTCAAAGCCGCTCCTTTCCAAGTCAGCGGCAGCAAGCTCACTACCGCGTCGGGAGGTTAGCGCGTTTCCGCTGCTAGCCCGTCTCTCGCTCAAAGAGAGAGGTCCGCTGATCGTAACCGGGCATCTGCGCCCAGCCTTAGACCAGGGGACTCGGAGAGTTATGGGATTGTCCAGCCGGCGCCCGTATAGCACCGTTCGAACGCGTCAGCGTGGACGGCGCTCGCTCCCCGGGGGGAAGATGTCAGCAACAGGGCGGGGATGGTGTACGGCTGATTAAGTCGCCAGCCACAAAAGAGTATAGCACGGGTTATGCAGGGCGACACACGTCGATTGGCATGGAATGTCATGC
>CAZGYW010000020.1:0-14798 GCA_964530495.1 uncultured Anaerolineae bacterium | reverse complement strand
ATGGCCGAAATCAGGGCGCGGGTGTAGGGGTGTGCCGGGCTGGCGATGATGTCCGGCGTCGGGCCGATCTCCACGATGCGGCCCAGGTACATCACGGCGATACGCCCTTCCCAGGCGAAGTATTTGGCCAGCGCCAGGTCGTGAGTGATGAACACGATGGCGATGCCGTATTCGTCGCGCAGGCGGTGGAGGGTCTTGAGCAGGCTGACGCGGATGCTGACGTCCACCATGCTCACCGCTTCGTCCGCCACGAGCAGGCGCGGGTTGACCGTCAGGGCGCGCGCCACGCTGACGCGCTGGCGCTGCCCGCCGCTGAGCTGGTGCGGGTACTTGTTGACGATATCGCCGGGCGGGGTCAGATCGACCAGGGTCAGCAGCTCCCAGATGCGCCGCCGCACGCCGCCCCGCCCTTCCGCCAGACGGTGGCGCTGCAGCGGGAAGCTCAGGATCTGGCCGACGGTGTGGGTCGGATTGAGCGAGGCGAAGGGGTCCTGGTGGACGATCTGCAGGGCGCGGCGCTGTTCGGCCTGGTTCCGGCCACGCCGGGCGCTGAGGGGCTGGCCCCGGTACAGCACCTCCCCGGAGGAAGGCTCCAGCAGCCCGGCCATGATCTTGCCGGTGGTTGTTTTGCCGCAGCCGCTTTCCCCCACCAGGCACACAATCTCGTTTTCGGCTACGCCCAGGTTGATATCCTGCAGCACCTGGACGGTGGCTCGCCCCTGGCGGAAAGAGCGGTTGACGCCGCGCAGCTCAATCAGCGGCTGGCCGGGAAGCATGTCGCTCATGAGTCTCCGTCCTGGTTCTGGCGGGCGGCCTGCAAACTGCGGGCCAGCACCTGCGCCGCTTCAAAGCAGGCCACACGATGGCCGGGCGCCGCTTCCACCAGGGGGGGCGCTTCCTGATGGCAGCGCGGCGTGGCGAACGGGCAGCGCGGATGGAACTTGCAGCCGGGCGGCGGCTCGATCAGGTCCGGCGGGCTGCCGGGGATGCTGCTCAACTCCTGCGCGCCGGTGCTCAGTTTGGGGACCGCTTCCAGCAGGCCCAGCGTATAGGCGTGGCGCGGGCGGTAGAACAGCTCGTTGACCGGGCCGATCTCCACAATCTCCCCGGCGTACATCGTCGCCACCGTGTCGGCCATCTCCGCCGCAATCGACAGGTCGTGGCTGATGAAGATAATGCTGAAGCCCATCGCGTCGCGCAGCTCTTTAAGCACCTCCAGGATCGTGCGCTGGGTGAGGATGTCCACGGCGGTGGTTGGCTCATCCAGGATGACCACCTGCGGGTCCAGCAGGACGCCCAGGGCGAGCAGCACGCGCTGGCGCATGCCGCCGCTGAGCTCGTGCGGGTAGGCGTTGAAGACGCGCTCCGGGTCCAGCCGCACCCGCCGGAACAGCTCCAGCATGCGCTGGCGCACCTGCGCGCGGTCATGGCGGCCGTGGGCCGCAGCGGTATCGTAGACCATCTCCCGTACCCGGATCACCGGATTCAGCGAATTAAGCGCCGCCTGGAAAACCATGGCGCACTCCGCCCAGCGGAAGCCCCGCATCTCACGCTCGCTGAGGGCCAGCACATCCAGCACCTGCCCGTCCCGCTGCGTGTACAGGATCTTGCCCCGGTCAACCCGGCCGGTCTTCGGCAGCAGGCGGACAATGCCCAGGTTGAGCGTCGTCTTGCCGCAGCCGCTTTCCCCGATCAGGGCCAGCGATTCGCCGTGGTGCAGGTCAAACGACACGCGGCTGACGGCCTGAATCTGGCCGCGGTGGGCCAGATAGCTGATCGAGACATCCTGCACGCTGAGGAGCACGGAGTCGGTTGAGGGTGACATGGGCGGCTCCTACAATCCGGCCCGCAGCCGGGGGTTGAAGACTTCCTCCAGCGAGCGGGTGAACAGCACCAGGGAAAGCTGGAACAGCGCCACGGCGATCACCGGTGAGAGCAGCATGCTGGCCGCCGCCGCGGAGAACAACGCCCCCTGCGAACGGCCCATGTAAATCATCACGCCCCAGTCCGGCTCCGTGAAGGGCACCATCCCCAGGAAGACCAGCCCGACGATGGCATACATCGCGCCCCGGATCGAGAAGATCATGCTGATCACGATGTAGCTGATCATCTGGGGCAGCACTTCGCGCAGGACGATATGCGGCAGGCCCAGGTCAAGGGCGTAGGCCGCCTCCACGTAGTCACGCTCGCGCAGGCTGAGCACCTGGGCGCGCACCGCGCGCATCAGGCTCGGCCAGTCCAGCACGGCCAGCAGCAGCGCCAGGAACACCCGGTCCTGAAAGCTGATCAGCCCGGCCAGCACCACCAGCAGCGGGAACTGCGGGATCGTCAGGATGAAGTTAGCGATCGCGTTCAGGATGCGATCCAGGAAGCCGCCGACCAGGGCCGCCAGCGCCCCCAGGACGACGGCAATCGCCGTGGTGAGGATGCCAGCCTCCACCGCGGTCATGATCAAGGCGCGCCCGCCGTGCACAACATGGGACAGGATGTCACGCCCCTGCCAGTCCAGGCCCAGCGGGAACTCCGCCGACGGCCCCTGAAACAGGTTAATCGCGCCCTCCTGCCGCCGGTCATAGAAGTGCGGCTGGCCGTCGTAGGGGATCAGCATCGGCCCGAAAATGGTCATCACGAAGAAGAAGGTCAGTCCCAGGAAGCCCAGGAATCCGGCCTTGTTGCGCACCAGGGCATGAATCGCGGCGCGGGTCGTGCGGCCCAGCGAAGCCAGGCGGCGGGTGACCATCGCCCCGAACGTCTCCTCAAAGTCGACCTCATCAAGCGCAGCGCGGGAGAGGAATGGGTCGTCCTTGTCGGTATAGGTGTAGGAGACGACCACAGCCACGGTAAGCAGGATCATCGGCAGTCCGCCGAGCACATTGCAGGCGAACCCGCTCAGCAGGCAGGCCACGAAGCCCAGGATGCCGGGTTTCAGCGTCTGGTTGCGGATGGCGACGCCCAGCGGCACGAGGCCGCACAGCGCGCCGATGACCAGGCCGGTGGGGCTGGCGACGCTTTGCAGGTCCATGGTCAGCGATCCTTTTCCACCCGCACGCGCGGATCCAGGACGCCGTACAGCACATCGGCCAGCATGTTCGCCACCACAACCGAGATCGCAATCACCAGAAAGACGCCCTGCATCGAGGTGTAATCGCGGGCCACGATGGCCGACACCAGGAATTTGCCCAACCCCCGGTAGCGGTAGATGTCCTCAATGATCACGCTGCCGCCGACGACGAACCCGATGCTGATCGCCAGCTGGGTCACGAGGGGCAGCATGGCGTTGCGGCCCACATACGCCGTCAGCACCCGCCCCTGACTCAGGCCGCGGGCGTGGGCCACCGTGACGTACTCTTCGCCCAGCGTGGCGATCGTGCTGCTCTTCATGGTCAGGATCCAGCCGCCGACCGTGGCCGACACATAGGTCAGAACGGGCAGCGCCGCGTGGCTGAGCACGCTGCCGATGTAGGCCGGCGTGAAGCCCGGCTCGATGGTGGGATCGACCCGGCCCAGCGAGTCAGCGACGTTGATGATCCCGAGCTGCACGCCCAGGATCAGGATGATCAGCAGGGCGATGATGTAGTTGGGGATGCCGAACAGGATCGAGGCCAGGGCGGTGACCACGTTATCAAAGATGCCGCCGCGCCAGAAGGCCATCGCCATCCCCACGAAAATGCCAACGGTGAAGCTGATCAGCAGGCCCAGCCCGACGCTGAAGACCGTCCAGGGCAGGTACTGCAGGATCTGGTCCAGGACGGGCGTCCCGGCCGACGTGATCGACTGGCCCAGGTCCAGGCGGGCCAGCCTGGCCAGGTATTCGACGTACTGCTCGATGATCGGCTGGTCGGGGTTGAAGTCAAACAGGGAGGCGGCCCGGCTGTACGCGTCATCGTAAGACAGCAGTTCCTCGCGGATCAGGCGCTCGGTTTCGATCTGCACCGGGTTGGAAGGCATCTGGCGGATCAGGACGAAAGTGAAGGTCATCACCGCCCAGATGGTCAACAGGCCCTGCAGCAGCGTCCGGGCGGTGTAGCCGGTCAGGCTGCGGCGGAGTGCCGTCCGGAGTGCGATCCATCTTGATGGGGGAGCCTGAATGGTTGGCGTGGAGTCCATACGCTTCTGTCCCGGAAAAAGCCGGCGGCGGCAGGGCGTCTAGCCCCGATTATAGCCCCGGTCGCGGCCAACAGAAACCGGGTGAGGTGTCCCCCACCCGGTCACAAACACTGAGAACGGTGCTGCTACTGGGCTTCCGGCCCGGGGACGAGCGTGCCATTCATCACCAGGTAGGTGATGTAGTTGTCGACAGCGCCGCCACCGTTGCGCCAGATCGGGTCATCGTCAGCCGGCGCGCCGCTGGCCAGCGCCTCGTTGAGCGGATTATTGGTCAGCGCCTCGCTCAGCGGGATGATCGGCAGCAGGTCATTGAAGATGGCCACCGCTTTAGCCACTGCCGGCCGCTGGGCCTCCGGGTCCAACCCGGCGCCGGTGGAGGTGATCAGCGCGCTGAAGTCGATCTGCTCGCCGTTCCACTCGAATTCCATCGGAAAGTTCAGCCCCGTCTGGCCTTCGGGCAGTCCGGTATAGTTCCAGGCGCGCAGCGGCCCGTTGAACTGGTCGGTGGGGAACGGCGAGGCCGCGCCCCAGCTGCGCACGGACAGGGTGTAGTTACCGGCCTTGATGTCCTCATCCAGCTGCTGCCACTGAACGGCGCGGCCGGTGATCTGGAAGCCGAAGTCGTTGAGCTGCTCAACGGCGTTCTGGGCGGCGGCACCGTAGTCGGCCCACTCCGCCTGGAAGGCGTACTCGGCCGCAACCGGGTCGCCGTTGTCATCCAGCCACTTGCCGTCAGCGTCACGGGTGAAGCCGATGCTCAGCAGCAGCTCCTCCGCCGCGGCCGTGTCAAAGGCATAGGGGTTGAGCGCGGCAACCTGCGCCTCGTCCAGCCAGAGCGTAACCAGCCCGTCCGACATGCCGCCCATGTACTGCACCGGCAGGGCGCTGAGGCCCTTGGTCAGGAAGGCGCTCTCGGCGCGGTCGATGACCATCGCCATCGCCTGGCGCACCTCAGGCCGGCTGAAGGGGTACTTGGCATGGTTGACGTAGATCGCCGCCCCATAGTTGTACGGCCCGCGGATAACGCGCAGCCCGGCATCCTGCATCGCCTGGTCGGTGGCGGGCGGGAATCCGTGGGTGGCATACGTCACCTGGCCATCCAGCACCAGCGGGGTCACGGCTTCAGTCTCGCCGTACCAGATCCTGACTTCCCCGAACTTGACCGTATCGGAGAAGATACTGCCGGGCTGCCACTTGAGGGTCATGAAGCTGTCGCCCACGTCGTCCAGGGTGTAGATGAACGGCCCGCTGGCGATGACCTCGGCCGGGCGGAACTCCCGGATTTCAGCCTGGAGCGCCGTCCACTCTTCGCTGTCGGAGGCCGCGCCGCTGGCGTACATGTCCAGGCTCTTCTGGATCAGGTCGGCGTAAATCGACGCGTTACGGACGGTGGTCCGCAGGATGACATGGCGGGCCAGCAGCGAGGGATTAGCGAGCGTGAAGCGGACGGTGAACTCATCGACCTTCTCGACTTCACCAACGTAATTGAAGTCGCTCCACTTCAGGATGCGGCCGATGGCATACGTGCCGATCAGGTCATCGGCGGTGATGGGGCTGCCATCGCTCCACATGGCATCCTGGCGCAGGCGGACGACAAACGCTGTGTCGCCTTCAAACTCCCAGCTTTCGGCCAGCCAGCCTTCGTAATCGGCCTCCGCGGCGATGTAGTAGGCCAGCGGCAGCTCGATCCAGCGGTAGTACAGGCCGAGTCCGTTCGGCCCGCCGGTGGCGTAGCTGTTCAGGTGGCCGTCCGGCGGCAGGAAATACGGCCAGGCGGCGTAGAACGTGCCAACCGGGGCATCCTGGGCCGCAACCGGCGCGAGGCTGGTCAGCAGCAACGCCAGCACAATCAAAATTGTAAATCTACGCATCTTCCCCTCCATATACTCTGGAAAGAAACACTGTGGAGATACTGCATTCTTACTATGCACCATTTTGGGCAACAGTGTCAATTCCTGTAGGGCACTCTGTGCAATAACAACGCGCCCCGCAACGGGTCGTTCCGGGGCTGCGAAGGCTACTCGTGGTTTGGTGCTGGGTGGTGAGGCGCGGCTCACGCCACGCCGCGCACCGGCACGGGCAGGCGACCCGTGGGCGCAAAGCGACCCAGCAGCGCATCCACCGCCGCCTGCAGGGAGGGCGCGCCGTCCCCGCACGTGCACAGGATTGCGTCCGGCCCGTCCAGCACCTCAACATCGTACGGGTTGCGCAGGCAGAGCAGGATGCTCCGGCGAGCGGTGTCCAGCAGCGTCTGCGCGATCTCGCGCTGGCCGGGCTGCAGGTGCGCGCTGCGCGTGGCGATGATCGCCACATCAGCCTGCAGCACCATCCGCCGCGCTTCCTCCAGCGGGATGGCCCCCGGCTCAGCCGGGTTGAGGGCGATATGCGCGACCTGCGGCGCCTGCGCGCCCAGCAGCGCGCCCAGCCCGGTCAGCCCGCTGCGGTCCAGAACACCCGTCTCCAGATGGGAGGCAAACTCGATCACAGCGATCCGTTGCCCATCCAGAGAGAGCGGGAAAACGGCAGGGTCGGCCGCAACCAGCACCGTCCCGGCTTCCGCGGCCGCCCGGCACACCGCCAGGTGATCCTCGCGGCGGATGGCGCTCAGTTCATCCGGCGCGCTAACCGGGTACTGCGCAAGGAAAGCGTCCAGGTGGGCCAGCGCGTCGTCAATGCGGGCCAGGGGCAGGCGACCGCTGCGGGCCGCTTCCAGCAGGGCCTCGTAGGCCGCGGCCTGATTCTCCTGCGTGTGGGAATAGAACATGGCATCCACCCCGGCCAGGGCGGCCAGCACCGCCGACTCACCCGCGCCGTAGTGGCGGGTGATGGCCTGCATCTCCATGCAGTCGGTCAGGGCCAGCCCGCGGAAGCCAATCTCCTCCCGCAGCAGGCGGGTGGTGATCGCCGGGGAGAGCGTGGATGGGTAGTCCGGGTCGAGCGCCTCGAACTTGACATGGCTGATCATCACGCTGGCGATCCCGGCCTCCACCGCCGCCCGGAAGGGCACCAGGTCCGCCTGCCACAGGAAATCGAGCGCGCCGCTGACGACCGGCAGGCTCACGTGCGAATCGACCGGGGTATTGCCATGACCGGGGAAGTGCTTGGCGCAGGCCCCCACCCCGGCGGCCTGAAAACCGCGCACCTGGGCCACCGCCAGCCGGGCAACAGTCCCGGCCTCCACGCCAAGCGTGCGGGTGCCGATCACGGGGTTGCCGCTGTCGTGGCCGATGTCCACCACCGGGGCCAGGTTCAGATTGAAGCCCAGCGCGCGCAGCTCGCGGCCCAGCGCCGCGGAAACCCCCTCCGCCAGCGCCTCCGACCCGCCCGCGCCCAGCGCCATCGCACCGGGACTCTCGGTAAAGCCCTCCCGCAGGCGGGCGACGATGCCGCCTTCCTGGTCGATGGTGATCAGCAGCGGGTGGCGCGCCGCCCGGCGCAGGGAATCAACCAGCCTGGCCACCTGGCCCGGACTTGCCACGTTGCGGGCGAAGAGGATGATGCCGCCGATGCGCCCCTGCTCCAGCCAGTCCAGGATGTGTGGTGGGGCCTGCAGACCCTCGAACCCAACGAGCAGCATCCGGCCGATTTTCTCTTCTAAGGTAAGCATGGAGGGTGACCTTTCCTGCTGCCAGAGGCAGTGCGGATAGTCGTCCCGGACGGGGCGCACCGTCCACTGCTCTCTGGGCGTGCAATGTGCTTATTCTGGTTGTACTCCGGACAGCGGGTCGCGGTCAAGCGTGCTGCCCGGGGCCGGCCGGGCCTGCCGCCGCCGGGTGGTACAGGCAGGCCCAACTCCCCAAAACCGCCAGGCTCACCGGCGCGGCGCGTGATAGACCATGCCCATCTCTTTCAGGACTGCGAGGTGGTAAACACCCTCCGCGTTCCTGAGCAGCTCCAGGCGCGTTTTGGGATCGGCCTTGAACTGGAACTCGACCCCGGTCGCGGAGACGCGATAGGGCGCCAGCTCGGTTTCCGTCTCGCCGGTCATGGAGCAATAAGCCCGACCCTGCTTGACGGTGACGGTCAGCGCCAGCCCCTCATACGGCATGTCGTACACGCCCGCCAGCGCGGCCAACTCAGCTTCCGGAACCACAAGCGCCTTGCGGGTAAAAGTCACGTTGGGCACATTCGGCTCAATCGGCATGGACACGGCGCTGAGCCGGCCGTTGGTATCCGTCAGGAAGCTGATCGGCATGCGCATCTCAAAGCGTTTGACATCCAGGATGAAGATATCGTAGTGCTGGTGCACGAGGTCAAACCAGTCGCCCAGCAGCCAGCCCTGCAGAGCTTCGCCCTCCTGCCTGACCTTGAAGTCCGCGTAGCCCTTCGCCTCAAACTCGCCAACGTAATCGCTCAGCGGATGCGTCGGCGGCTGGTCGCTGACCCGTTCAGCCTCCGCGGTCTCGGCATTCTGGTCGGCCGCCGCGTAACGCGCGTCCACAATCGCGTGGTAGCGCGCGTTCCAGTTGTTGTCAGGCAGGTCCAGCAGCCGGTCGCAGACTTCGTACAGCAGCAGATCGCGGTACGGGCGGCTTTCGATGTTGGTCAGCACCACCACGCCGATCTTTTCCCGGGGGACAAAACCCACCATCAGGCTGAATCCGTCGATATTGCCGCCGTGATGGATCAGGGTATAGCCCCGGTACGGCACCATGAACCAGCCCATGGTGTACAGGAAGATCTCCGTGTTGAGCATCGCGGCCAGCGTGGCATCCATGGGCATGACCATCTGCGGCAGATGCATCTGCTTGAGGTTGGCGGGCGAGACAAACTGCCGCCCGTTGAGCTGGCCCTCATTGAGGTGCACGCGCAGCCACTGAGTCAGCTCCGCCGCTGTCGAGTAGATTGAGCCGGCCGGCCCCAGGGTGGAATTGGTGTAGTGCGCCATCGGCTCCAGCCGGTCAGGGCTGCCCGGCGTGCGGGTAATGCGGTACGGCGTGGCGCAGTTGCCGCGCTGGAGGGCGTCCTCCGCCGAGAAGCAGCTCCGCTGCATGTCCAGCGCGTCGAAGATTCGCCGCTGGACGACGTCTTCCCAGGTGCTGCCGGCCAGCGCGCCGCTCAGGAAGCCGGCGGTCATGTACATCAGGTTCTGGTACTGCCAGGCTTCGCGGAACCCCTTGCTGAACTCCAGATGTTCCAGATTCTTGATCACCTGCTCGCGGTCGAACCCTGAGCCGTACCACGAGAAGTCATGGCGCGGCAGGCCGGAGCGGTGGCTGAGCAGGTCGCGCACGGTGATGTGCTCGGAAACGTATCCGTCCTTGAGCTTGAACTGCGGCAGGTAGTCGCGCACCGGCTTGTCCCATTCGACCAGCCCCTCGTCCACCTGCAGCGCCACGCCCATCGCCGTGAAGGACTTGGTGATGGAGGCGATGGCGAACAGCGTATCCGGGGTTACCGGCTCGCCGGACTCGACGTCGCGCACGCCGTAGCCCGCCATGTGCAGCACCTCATCGCCCTTGACGATGGCCAGCGCCACGCCCGGAATCTGCCAGGACTCCATGGTCTGCTGTACGTAACTATCCAGTGTTTCAAGATCTCTGGGCATTCAGAACCTCCCCCAAAACCGCGAGACAATGCCCCCAAGTCTAGGCCGAGCGTGCGTGAAACGCAAAACACTGCGCTGCGCCCGGCTGTAAATCACTCCGCGCGGCAGGGTTGCCAACGCGGCTTCCCTGGGCCACAATTGCCTGCTGCGGCAGCTTCAGCCGTCCCGTCCGCATAACCCGCTACGGAGAAGAACCCAATGCCCGTCAAGCACACCCACGACATCCCACCGAAAGACGTCCAGGCCGGGACCGACGTCACCATGCAGGTCCTGATCGGCCCGGAGGAAGGGCCGCATTTCGCCATGCGCCGCTTCGTGATCCAGCCCGGCGGCGGCATGCCGAACCACACCAACGCGGTGGAGCACGAGCAGTACGTGCTGAGCGGCCACGCGCGCATCGGCATCAACGCTGAGGTGTATGAGGTCAGGGCCGGAGACATCGTCTTCATCCCGGCGCAGGCCCCGCACTGGTACCAGAACATCGGGGACGAGCCGTTCGCGTTCCTGTGCCTGGTGCCCAACCAGCCTGATACCATCACCGTCCTGGAGTGATCCGGCTGCAGGGCCGCCAGTGTGAGGAAGGATGGATCGCGTGATCGCCAGTGCTGACCTGCACCCGCTCGGCGCGCTGCTGGGGGGCAGCCTGCTCCCCGGCGACTGCCCGCCTGAGGAGTGGCCCGCCATCCGCGCCGCGGCGCTGGAACAGCGTCTGGCGCCCATGCTGCTGTGGACAGTCCAGCAGGCCACGCCGGCGCTGGCCGCTGCCCCGGACTGGGAGCCGATCCGCCAGGCCGCGCGCGAGGCCGTCGTCCATCACCTGCTGCTGGAACAGGCGCAGGCGGAGCTTGCCGCCGCCTGGCAGGCGGCCGAAATCCCCTGCCTGTGGCTCAAGGGCATCGCCCTGGCGGCTACCGTCTATCCCCGCCCCGATCTGCGCCCTATGAGCGACCTGGACGTGCTTGTGCCGTTCGCGGCGCGGGAGGGGGCGCTGGCCCTGGCCCGCGACCTGGGCTATGCCTTCACCGATCACGACCACGGCCTGATCTTCGCCACGGGCGATCCGATCATGCTCGATATGTCGCACCACTACCATCTGGTGCACGCCGGGGCGGGCGGCATCGTGCTGGAGCTGCACTACCGGCTGGATGCCGCCATCCTGCCGCAAGCCGAACAGGCCTGGTTCCGGGTGGCCACGCGCACCGTTAATGGGGTTACCATGCTCACGCCGGAGGCGACGCTGCTCTACCTGTGCGCCCACGCCATCCTCCAGCACGGAGAGTGGCAGCTTGACCTGCTGTGGGTGCATGATATTCACCGACTGCTGCTGACCGACCGGCTCGACTGGGAGCAGGTCATCGCGCAGGCGGTCCGCTTCCGCTGGACGTTCGCCGTGGAGCGTATGCTGGCCCTGGCGGCTGAGTATTTCGGCACGCCGCTGCCGGAAGGCGTCCTGCCCCGCCTGCGCGCCGGGCGGCCCGCGGAGGAGCGCCTGTTCAAAGCCGCCAGCCGGCGCGGGGCGGGCGCGCGCTGGGCGATCATGGGGGAGAAAATGCTGGCCCTGCCCTGGCACGACCGGGCGCGCTTCGTGCGCGAGATGGCCTTCCCGCCGCCGGTCTTCATGCGCCGGCGCTACGCGATCCCGCCCGGCGCCCCGGTCTGGCCCTACTATCCGTACCGCTGGCTTGACCATGCGCGGGAGGTTGCCGCCTGGGCCTGGCAGCGCCTGCGCCACACGAAGTGAGGCATGCAATGACGCTACCCCTGAACAGCCGGATCCGCGCCGCCGAGGGCGTTCTGGTGCGGGAGCTGGACGGTGAGGCGGTGCTCCTGAACGTGACCACCGAGCAGTACTACGGGCTGGACGCGGTTGGCGCGCGGATGTGGGCGGTGCTGACGCAGGCCGACACCCTGCAGGCCGCGCTCGATCAACTGCTGGACGTGTACGAGGTTGAGGCGGCTGTGCTGCGCGGCGACGTGGAAGCCCTGGTCGCCGACCTGCTGGCCCAGGGCCTGATCCGGGTGCTGTGAACCCCTGGCAGCGCCTGCGGGCGACTTCCTGGATGGAACGCCGCGCGCTGGCGGAGGCGCTTGTTTTGCTGCCGGCAGCGCACCTGGCCCTGCGCCTGACCCGGCTGGAAATGCTGCTGGCCCGCCTGGCGCGCCGCAGCCCCACACTGCGCATCCCGCCTGACGCGGCGCTGGCGCGCTCCCTGGCCCGGATGGTCAACGCCGCCGCCCGCTACGGCCCGTACCGCGCGCCCTGCCTGGAGCGCTCGCTGGCCCTGTGGTGGCTGCTGCGCCGGCGCGGGATCGCCGCCGACCTGCGGATCGGGGTGCGTAAAGCGGCGGGCGAATTCGAGGCGCATGCCTGGGTGGAGCTGGAGGGTGCGGTGATCAACGATCGGGCCGACATTGCCACGCTGTTCGCGCCGCTGCCGGTTGCGGAATGGGAGGCGGGATCGTGAGCGGGATCGCGGGCATCCTGCGCCTGGACGGCGGTCCGGTGACGCCCGAGGACGTGGCACGCATGACCGCCACCCTGCACCATCGCGGCCCGGATGGGGGCGGGCAGTGGGCGGCCGGATCGATCGGGCTGGGCCACACCCTGCTGCACACCACGCCAGAATCGCTCGCCGAAGCGCAGCCCCTGACCCTGGACGGCACCGCCTGGATCACGGCGGATGCCCGGCTGGATGACCGGGCGGGCCTGCTCCGCGCGCTGGAACAGGCCGGGCGCCAGTCTGACCCGGCCGCGCCGGACGCCGCTCTGATCCTGAGCGCCTACCACGCCTGGGGCGCGGACTGCGTCCACCACCTGCTGGGCGTGTTCGCCTTCGCCATCTGGGACGAGCACGAGCAGCGCCTGTTCTGCGCCCGCGACCCGCTGGGCATCAAGCCGTTCGTCTACCACCACGGCCCGCGCCGGTTCGTCTTCGCTTCGGAAGCGAAGGGCGTGCTGGCCGCCCCGGATGTGCCGCGCCGCCTCTACGAGCCGCGCATCGCGGACTACCTGCTCGGCGACCTGGAAGGGGTGGACGCGACCTGCACCTTTTTTGAGGATGTATTCCGCCTGCCGCCCGCCCGCCGCCTGATCATCACCGCCGCCGGAACCCGGCGCGAGGATACCTACTGGGCACTGGACCCGGCGCGCGAGGTCCGCTATCCAACCGACGCCGACTACGTGGAAGCCTTCCGCGAGCTATTCACGGAGGCGGTGCGCTGCCGTCTGCGGGTGGCCGGCCCGGCCGCGTCGATGCTCAGCGGCGGGGTAGATTCTTCGGCGGTGGTAGCCGTGGCGCAGGCGCTTCTGGCTGCGGAAGGGCGGCCAGAGCTGTGGACGTTCTCCGCGATTTCGGACGCGCCCGACGAGGTGGAGACGCGCCACATCCGGGCGGTGCTGGAGCGCGTCGGCACCCGTTCGCACACGATCCGCCCCGCCGAGCTGGAGCCGCTGCTACCGGACATCAACCGTCTGCTCGACCACACGGACGACCTGTTCGACCATTTCGTGTTCATCCCCCAGGTAATGTACGCCCTGGCCAGCCGCCACGGCGTGCGCGTCCTGCTGGATGGGGTCGAAGGCGACCTGATCGCGTCGGTCAGCACCGGGGCCGTGCTGGCCCATCTGCTGCGCCGCGGGCAGTGGCGGACGTTCTGGCATGAGGCGCGGGCCATCAAGCGTCACTACTACGCAGGCGGCGGCGACTCGCTGGCGCGAATGGTGATCAGTGCCGGGCGCGCGGCCTTCGTGCCGGATATCCTGCGCCGCCTCCGCCGCCGCTGGCAGGCTGACTCGTTGGAAGCGTATATCGCAGGCACGGGGATCAACCCGGAGTTCGCACGGCAGGTTGACCTGCTCGAACGCCGGGCCGCGCTGCAGCGGCATAGCGCCGGCGATTACGGCGATCCCCGGGAATTGCAGATTGCGTCTCTGAACCATCCCTGGCTGGTGGCTGGAGTTGAGCGTTATGATCGCGTTGCGGCATTATACGGGATTGAGCCGCGCCACCCGCTACTGGACCGGCGCGTGGTCGAGTTCTGCCTGGCCCTGCCCTGGGAGCACAAGCTGCGCGACGGGTGGTCCAAGGTGACGCTGCGCCGGGCGCTGGTAGGCAGCCTGCCGGATGCGGTGTGCTGGCGGGAGGGGCGCGAGAATCTGGCTCCTGAATTCCTGGGTGGGTATCGAACACATTCGCTGTTAACGGCTAAACCGCCACTGGCTGAGGTGATCGAGAGAGCCCAACCCTATATGGACACCGGGGTACTAAGGAGGGACTTTGCCGATTCCCGCAAATCTGATACCATAGAAGGTGAAGTACGATTATGGACTGCCATGACGCTGACAAGCTGGCTTCATCACCGTGGCAGGTTCGGCGAGTGATTATTGGAGTATTGATGTGATGAAGACACCTGAAAAGCTGACCAAGAAAACATATGCCCGCCCGAAGCTGGTGCATTACGGGTCTCTGCGTGATCTGACCAGGGGCGGGACGGGCAGAAACCCTGAACAGCAGCCATGGCAGAATCAACACCAGAGGCCCTAGACTCTGTGCGAGTTCGGATCGCTGCACGTGTATCATCTGTTTGACAGTCTTGTCACCAGCGCCTTGCCCCTCAGCCTGCCTGAAGCTGAGGGGCATGTTTTTGATCACCACCTCGACCTGGGTGATCCTGCCACACTCGATCTCTCCCCCGTCACGTGGGAGTTTCACTTCACCTACACGAATGGCGCGCCGTGGTTTGCGCTGGGCAACTCTCCGGCCGGCTACTGGCTGGACTTCCACGGCTACGCCTGCTTCCACGTGACGCCCGACGGCCGCACAATCACCTGCTACCCCCTCCCGGACACCAGCCCGCATACCCTCGAGCACCTGTTCCTGGACCAGGTGATGCCGCGCGTGCTCAGCCTGCGCGGGCGGCTGGTGCTGCATGGCGCGGTGATCGTGGCCGGGCAGGCGGCGATCGCGCTGGTGGGCGAAAGCGGGCAGGGCAAATCCACGCTGGCTACCGGCTTCTGGCAGGCGGGGTATGACCTCCTCAGCGATGACTGTGTGGTGCTGGACGCGACCGGGGCCGGGTTCGAGGTCGTGCCGAGCTATCCCGGTGTGCGCCTGTGGCCGGACGCGGCCCGTTCGCTCCTGCC
>CAZGYW010000019.1:0-14887 GCA_964530495.1 uncultured Anaerolineae bacterium | reverse complement strand
AGCGCGCTCAGGCCCAGGCCACCAACAAATACGACACCAGCCAGCCCTAGCACGACATAACCCAGGTTGTCCACAATCAGATCGAACGGCCCGGCAGCCGCATCCGTCTCAGCCTCGGGCGCGTCACTGAACAGCACGCCGCCCTGCCCCGCCGCCGGCTGCGGCGGGACAAAACCCACCGCTGCGCCAAACTCGGCGGTCACCTGGCGTCCCGCGCGGAGCGACACGTCGTAAGCGCTGGCCGTCGTAACCCCATACCCGTCAGGTGGGTTCACCGCGATCAGGTACGCTCCTGGCGTCAGATCATCAAAGCAATACGGTTCACCGACCCCATCGGTCGTGTGGGAGCCGACCTGCGCCCCACCCTGCAGCAGGGCAATCTGCCCACCAGCGAGCAGACCCTCGCCCCCTTCACGCAGGCGATTCGGGTTTGCATCTTCAAACAGCAGCGCGCACACCCGGCCGGTCGTGACCGCGTCACTCATAAACATTACCGGCAGGTCCTCGGTGCCAACCGGGGCAGTTTCATAGCTCTCAATCGGCGGCACATCACCCTCAGGGGCATCCTGCGCGGCGCCTTCCGCTTCCGCCCCGGCTTCCTCGGAGGCATCAGCGGCAGGTGCTGCATCACCGCTACCGGCAACCACGATCAATTCCTGGCCGGGATAGATCAGCCGCGCATCCTCATTCGTCATTCCGTTGAGTGTCAGCAATTCGGGAATTGTAATGTTGTAGGCCACAGCGATGCCGGCAACAGTGTCGCCACTGCGCACCGTGTGGATGATCGAACCGTCCGCCTGCGGGCCTTGCGGCACGACCACTGCCGCGACACCAACCGGGGCGGCCGCAGCCGCCTGGCCGGTGGTTCCCGTCCCGCCGGCTGTCAATGACGCCGCATCCCAGAACACATGCTGGTGCCGCGCCGGTAGCTGCATGCTGGCGTTCAGAACGACGGTTACTCTGTCACCCTGCGCCGTCGCACTCACTGCCATCTGCTGGAAAGCTTCATAGGGCGCGGTGGTGTTTGACCACACAATCGCTGCAGCATTCGGGTCATCGCTGCCAGTCGGGTCAATCCCGACCCGGAAACTCGCGCCGGTATTGGTTTGCGCCACCACGCCGCCGGTGCCCGTAATGCACGGGTCAGTTGGCTGCTCCGCATCACTGTCGCAGCTCCAAATCCGGCCAAAAGCTGTCAGTTGCAGGGCTGTGCCGGACTGGATTCCGCTCACTGTCTGGTACAGTGAAATGCTGTAGGCGGCCCAGCCTTTGTAAGCGTCAAACGAGCCGCTACCGGAGTAAATTCCGGCAGAGGCCGCGACCTCCGTGCCGACCTTGAGCTGGCGGCCCACCAACCCGCTGCCAGCATTGGAAGTAACACGCCAACCGGGCGGCGCAGACAACGTTACGCCATCGCCATGCGCCTGCTCAAAATCGCCATTGACGAGTAGATTGCCCTGGGCGCTGGATAGACCGGGCAGCAGCAATCCTGTGCCTGCCACCAATAGCGCCAGCAGCACATTGACCGAAACGAGCTGAAGTCGACGAGCTTTCATTGTGAGTTGTTCCTTCACCACTGACCCTGCTTGACCGCGCATTGACCCATATTGCCAGGACCAGGCGCCAGAGAATCTTCGGGTTATGCAGAAATGCTGGCATGCCGCCAGCGCAGCAAGACGACCACGGATGATAACCCCATGTCACCGGTCGCCCACCGCCGTGCAATTCGCTCACCCTCCGTTCGCCTGATGATTCACCCACGGAGCGATGCACCCCGTTCCTGCCGCACGTTCCCCCCGTTCTCGCACCCATGTTACAATAGACCCGGTGCTGCAATGGGGCGTTTGCGCCAGAGCTTTGCAAGACTACAAAGGACAATCGCGATGGACATCAACAAGGATCAACTGGAAAAGCTGGTTGCGGATGTCACCCGGCAGGCGATGGAAGCGCTCGGTGATCTGCGTGCCGGTCATCAGGCTGCCCACCCGGGTAACGTGTTGATCGCACGCATGATTGACCACACACTCCTCAAGCCGGAGGCTTCGGCTGAGCAAATCGCGACCCTGTGCGCAGAAGCGCGGGAACACCGCTTCGCGGCGGTGTGTGTGAACCCGACCAACATCGCGCAGTGCGCGGCGCTCCTTGCCGATGCACCGGATGTCGCGGTAGGCGCGGCCATCGGTTTCCCGCTCGGGGCAAACACAACGGAAATCAAAGTCTACGAGACTCTGCGCGCCATTGCAGACGGTGCGACCGAAGTCGACATGGTGATTAACGTTGGCGCCGTCAAAAGCCAGAACTGGCCACTGGTCAAAGCTGATATTGCGCGGGTCGTCACCGCGGCCCATGCTGGTGGCGCGCGGTGCAAGGTCATTCTGGAAACCGGGCTGCTCACCCAGGACGAAAAAATCATGGCCTGCCGCATCTGCAAAGAAGTCGGCGCGGACTTTGTCAAAACCAGCACCGGTTTCGGGGCTGGTGGCGCAACGGTAGAGGACATCGCCCTGATGCGCGAAACAGTTGGCCCGGAGATGGGCGTCAAGGCTTCCGGCGGTATCCGCACCTTCGCCGACGCCCAGGCCATGATCGCAGCCGGCGCCACCCGCATCGGCACCAGCGCGGGAATCCGCATCGTTCAAGAAGCCCTTGGAGCCTCGTCATCTGGCGAGTCGTCAACGGCGGCTTACTAACCCTGGCCGGGCAGCGCTGCTTGCCCGGGATATCCGGTAACTCATGACCAAAATCGCGATTATCTCGGACATTCATGGCAACATGCATGCGCTGGAGGCCGTGATCACCGATCTCCACCGCATGGCTCCCGATCGGGTTGTCGTGGCTGGCGATCTTGTTGGCCGTGGCCCCCAGAGCCAGGAAGTCCTGGAGGCAGTGCAGCAGCAGGGTTGGCACTGCATCCAGGGCAATCATGAGGAATTCTGGGCCCAGTGCGGCCACGGAATGCTTCCCACCGAATGGGAGGAAAACTGGTGGAAGCCGACCCGGCTTCAGATTGAACAACTCTCCCCGGCCTGGTTTGACTGGATGGCTCAGCTCCCGAGCGAGCATGTTGTCGCTTTGTCCGATGTGCCCGCCGTCCAGATCATGCACGGCAGCCCGCGCCGCATCAATGAAGGGCTGTATGCTCACGTCCCAGAGGAAGACCTCCTGAAAACCCTTGGTGAAACCCCCTATCCGGTCATCGTCGGTGCGCATACGCACGTTCCAATGGATCGCCAGGCCGGTAGCCACCGTGTGCTCAACTGTGGCTCCGTGGGTGCGCCGTTCAACGGCGATCCGGCGGCGCAGTATCTGCTGCTCATCTGGCGGCAGGGGGAATGGATCGCGGAGTTTCGGCGGGTGCCCTATGATTACCGGGCTGCGCTCCGCTACTGGAGCGCCAGCGGCTACTTTGCGTCAGGCGTTGCTGCCCAGATCTTCGCCTATGAGCTGGAGACGGCGACCTTTCATTTCTGGCACTATGTGCGCTTCTGTGAGGTGATGGGCCTGAGCTACAATCGGCCGGCCAGTTTCGCGCGCTATCGGGAGGAATTTCCACTTTACCGCGAATACTGCGCGGAGGAGGATCTCCCCCTGCATGCCATCGACAGCCTGATCGCTTTTCGCGACCGTCCGGTTAGTCCTCGCCCGGGCTGATCTGGCCCTCGGTCACCTGCCACAGTGCCGCCTGGCGGAGGAATGGCTCGCTGAAGAAACCGGGTTCCGTCGTCGTCAGGATCGATTGAGTCGCCCCGTCAATCCGGTCCAGCAGGTAAGCACGCCGGCTGGCATCCAGTTCGGCAATCACTTCGTCCAGAAGCAAAATCGGCCATTCACCGATGGCGTCGCGCATCCAGCCAAGCTCCGCAAGTTTGAGCGACAGGATCGCTGTCCGCGCCTGTCCTCGCGAGCCATACAGGCCAACGTCACGCTGGTTGATGGCAAGCCGCAATTCATCACGATGCGGCCCAATCAGCGTCATGCCCCGGTCAATATGCTCGTTGCGGCCCAGTTGCAGGGCCTCCAGAAACTGAGGATAGATTTCGTCAGCGCCGAGCGCGCGGTGCAGATCGAGTCCCGGTGCGCTGAATGAGAGTTGTCCATCAGCGCCTGCCGTTGGGTTGAAGCTGGGCTGGTAGGCAATCTCGAGGATTTCCTGCCGCCCGGTCAGGTCAAGATGCGCCCGCTGGGCCAGTCCTTCCAGGTCACGCAGCAATCGTTGCCGCCCGGCCATCAGGGTAGCCCCGTGCTGTGCAATCTGAGTATCCCAAAAATCCAGCTCGCTCGGGCTGGCATTGGATTCCGCTACCCGGCGCAATAGCGCGTTACGTTGTGGCAGGAGCCGCTCATACGTCTGTAACGCTTCGCAGTAAGCCCGATCGGTCTGGCACAGCGTGCCATCCATATAACGCCGCCGCTCGGCCGGTGAGCCTTCCACCAGGCTCAGATCACGCGGCAGAAACAACACCACATTGAGCTGCCCGACCAGATCCATGACCCGCCTCGATACGCCATTGAGCCGCACATCTTTTTTCGTGCGCTGCTCCGGGCCATTCTGTTCACGCATCAGCGTGATTTCAATGCGATTGAGCGGGCTATTGGCCGTGACAATATCGGCGCTTAACCGTGTGAACGGGATGACATCGTTTTCGGCACGCCAGTTGATGAGCTGCCAATCCGCCGTGGTATACGGCGAGTTGCTGGTCGCCAGGTAGTAGATGGCCTCCAGCAGGCTCGTCTTCCCCTGGGCATTTGCGCCATGCAGCAAGATCGGCCCTCTGGGCAAGCTCAGTTCCAGCCGGGCGAAATTGCGGAAATTCGTCAGGGAGAGATACTCAATATGCATGGCTGCGGCTTCTCGATGTGGGTTCTCGGATCGGGTTGATTCTAACACCTGGCTCTGGCGCCTGCCAGACCGCTGGTCAGCCCGGGAGACCACCCTGTGCTATAATCCACGCCAGTATCACAACACGCCCCGGTGTATCACCGCTGTTGAGAAACCAGGTGAACGCGATGAATGAGCCTGCCCCCTCACGTCATTGGATCCATACGGTTCGCCACTACGTTGCGCGCATGATGCTGAATTACCCGACCGATGCGATCAATGCAGGTGTCATCCTGGCCAGCGCCCTGGCCGGTATTCTTACCCTGCTGGCCGGGGCAAATCTCGCGGTCGTTGTCACCAGCGTGGTGGGCATTGGGTGCGGAATCGCCGGTCTCCTCACGGCCCGCAGCCTTCGCTTCGTGCTGTTCGCGCTGAGGGTTTCCGTCTGGGGCGCTACGATCACCTATGTCGGCTTTCTGCTCACCCTCGCCAGTTATCCTACCTGGTGGCTGGCCGCAATCCCCTTCGGGGTTGCCATCACCGGCGGCATTCTGTATTACTGGGGCCTGCGCGCCAGCCTGATCTCGTTTGCCATCCACAGCGGCGCCGCCCTCGGGTCAATGCTCCTTGCAGCGCAGACTACCCTGACGTCCACAAACACGCTGACCCAGACTCTGCTCGCGGGCGAGTTAGTGCTGCTATCCACGTATTCAGGGATCGTGCTCTTCCTGCCCCGCCATGAGGACGCTGAAGCGCGAACCTCCGCCCTGAGTATGAGGAGTACCCGGCTCGGCAATCTCGCCCAGCAGATCAGCGCCACGGCGGATGGCCTCAGCCGCGCAGCGTCGGCAATTCATGTGGTAACCAGCCAGCAAAGCAGCGGCGCGGAGCAGCAGGCGGCTGTCATTACCGAGGCTGTCACCATGCTGAACGAATTCATCGCGCTGGCGGATGAAATCCGCACCCAGGCGCGCGGCATCACCGCGCTCTCAGATCAGACAACCGCCGTGTCCGAGCGCGGCCAGACCGCGCTCAGCCTGACCACCGAGGGCATGTCCCAGATCCGTTCGCAGGTGAAGGTTATCGCCGGAAACATCGCCCGGCTTGCCGAGCAAATGCGCCACATTGACGAGATCATCACCTCGGTGAGTGAGATCGCCACACAAAGCAACCTGCTCGCGCTGAATGCCAGTATTGAGGCTGCGCGCGCTGGCGTACACGGGCGAGGCTTTGCCGTAGTGGCCGAGGAGGTCCGTACCCTGGCCCGTCAATCGCATGCCGCCGCCGCCCAGGTGCAGTCCATCCTGAGCGAAATCCAGGAAGCCATGAAAGATACCGTACGGGCAACCGAAGTCGGGGATCAGCAGGTAGATGAGGGGCTGCATCTCTCCCAGCAGGCCAGCGGCGTCATCATGCAGCTGGCGCACAACATCGATGACTCCGCGCTGGCCGTGCGCAGCATTATGGCCGCCATCGATCAGCAATCAACCGGCCTGGAAGAGATTACGCGCTCCATGCGCAATATTCACGATGTGACCCAGAAGAACCTGGACTCGATTCGAACGGCCGAGGTCGTGGCCCAGAATCTGAATCGCTTGTCGGAAGATCTGCTGGTTGCTATCGAACAGCAGACGCCGGACGCTTTTGCAACCGAGGCGCCGGCCTGACAGGCGCGCCTTAATCGCCCCGTCCGGCTTTCAACACATCAGCTTTGAGCTGGCCGCATCCGGCATTGATGTCGATGCCCCGCCGCATGCGCACGGTACTGCCAACCCCGTACGACTCAAGGATCGCCTGAAACGCCGCAACTCGTTCGCGGTCTGAGGGCTGCCCGGCATAGCCAACCGTCGGATTGAGCGGAATCAGGTTGACATGGCAAAGCATGCCCTGCAGCAGGCGTCCCAGCGTATGCGCCTGCGACGGAACATCATTCTGACCGGCAATCAATGCCCACTCAAAAGTGATACGCCGCCCGGTCTTTTCGATGTAATACCGGCAGGCATCCAGCAGTTCCGCAAGCGGATAGCGGCGGTTGACCGGCAGGAGCGCCGAACGCTCCTCATCCGTGGCGGCGTGCAGGCTGATGGCCAGCCGGACCTGCAAGCCCTCCTCCGCGAAGCGCCGAATCTGCGGCACCAGCCCGACCGTGCTGAGGGTGATGTGCCGCTGCCCGATCCCCAGCCCATCAGGATCGACCAGCCGATCCAGAGCGCTGCGGACCGCATCGTAGTTGTGCAACGGCTCGCCCATACCCATCAGCACAACATTGCTCAGGCGTTCACCGTGCGCCTCCAGCCAGTGCGCCACATGGACAGCCTGTTCTACGATCTCGCCCACGCTGAGCTGCCGCGCAAAGCCCATCTGACCGGTAGCACAGAACACACAACCCATGGCACAGCCGGCCTGCGTACTGATACACGCCGTGTGCCGACCATCCTCGTAATCCATCAACACGCTCTCGATGAGCTGGCCATCCGCCAGTCGGAACAGCCACTTGACCGTCTGACCGTCGGACGACGACAACGCGCGAACTTCTTCAAGCGCGTACAGGTACGTCTCGGCCGCCAGCCGTTCCCGCATCAACGCCGGCAGGTTGGTCAAATCCGAAAAGGATGTCACCTTCTGGGTGTACAGCCAGAGCCACAACTGGCGCGCCCGGTATGCGGGCTGTCCCAATCCAGTGACAAGTGCGGTCATCTCAGCCAGCGTCAGATTATAGAGGTGGATCATCGACTCTTCCTTCGCGGGTGAATAACAGCCAGGCCCAGCACCGGCATCAATAAGGCCGGCAGCGCCGCCGGGCACAGTCCACCTGGAGTCGCTGCGCCCTCATTCTGATCAAGGTCAAGGCTTCCGGGGGGGCGCGGCGTATTGGTCGCCGCGGGTGGGGTCGATGCTTCTTCCCCGGGGCCAGGCAGTGCAGTGATCACCCCGGCTACCCCGATAGTCGACGTTGCAGAGGGAACCGCGGTCCGGGTGCTGGTGGCAGTCGGAGTCGCGGTTGGAGCGGGTAGCGTCGCCGTGCGAGTCGGCTGTGGGGTTGGCGTCTGCGGGCTGTAGGGCGTCCACGCCCCGGCCCTGATTGCTGATTCAGTGTAGATCCACCGCTCAAAAGCGATCAGGAGTTGCTGCAGATTCATGCCTGTGACGGCCTGGAGTGCGGCGTCAAAGGCTTCTTCTTCCGCCAGCCTGGCCAGTTCCAATGGCGCATCCGCCCCGCACTGATCCGCAATAAACAGCACCAGTGCACGCGTCTGCCGAGACCAGAGATCATACTGATCGGCTGGATCCGGGCCACGCTCAAGCGCACTGGCGGTATACAGGCCTGCTCTGCGCGCCGCTTCCTGAACCTGGCGAATCACCAGAGGATCGGGGTTTACATGGTAGTACTGGCGCAAACCACTCTGAAACCAGGGCGGCAGGTTCCGCCCGCCCCAGAAGTCTGCGAACAGCGCATCCACGACCTCATCCTGAAAGGGCAGCAGACCGGACGTTGTGCGATACAAAACGCGCCACCCACTGCTCGCCAGGATTTCTTCAGCGGTGGCTTCACTGCATGGGAACACCACGGTTTCGTCAGTGGCCAGCGACACAACTGAGATAGCCGCCCCCTCCTCATCGGTAGAATCGACACAGAAGCGTTCCCCGCGCGACAGCACAACCCACTTGAACTCCGGGGCCATGCCGGTCTGGCGCGCCAGCAGATCATATGCTGGCATGACCGCCTGGCGGGCCACAGTCAAATTGAGCGGTGAATCGCCCACGGCAAAGCTCAGCGGCGGCTCCCCACCCGAGCGCCATGTTTGGGCGCCCGGCTGGAAACTGATCGTGTCACCCGCCTCCAACGCTCCGCCGCCACTGACTGTGATATCCCACATATATTGGATATCCACGAACAATGCCGGGGGATCATCTACGGGAATAGGCCAGTCCAGCACAAACGTCGCCATTGCATCGTCCGTGGGACTCGGTTCTGGCGCCACGACCCCTTCAAAAAGGGTCCGCTCGCCCTGCTTGAGCGTGAGTATCGCGGCCGAGACCCCCTCCTGCGTATCGACAACAACTTCAAAGCGAATGGCAGCCGGGAACGCGATTGTGGCGCCGTGCGACATCACAGCGGGACTGCTCTGCGCCTTCACAGTCTGTCCCCCAATAACCGCCACTGCCAGCACGAGTGCCAGCCATATGCCGCGTTTCCAGGTCATTGCCCGCCTGCCCTCCCACACTGCCGATTCGACCCGATCATACCCCGTATTGCGCCACAATGATCGCAAATCCCGCGGCGTAAGTGCCGCGGGACTCATTATGCCATACCACGCCTTGCTGTGCCGGCCTGTTACGAACCACCTGCCGGCACAAACGTCGGGGTCGGGAAATTGTAGATATCGAATGGCGGTGTGGGGGTCGGCATCATTGTTGGCGGAGCTGCATCAACACCCATCCACCGCCGCCAGCCCTGCTCGAATTGCAGGATCGCGATGCCAGTCGTGCGCTCAATCGCCTCGTAAGCAGGGATATTCTGCCCGATCAGCTCCCAGACCTGGCGGTGCGCGTCCAGCCCATAGGTCTCGACCAGATAGTCGAACACGGTTGCGCCAAGCTGATAACCATCGCGGAAGTTCTGGCCCCGGATCGAAAACCCATGCGCAAAGGACAGCGGCTCGCCACTGAGCAGGCGCTGGCGTCCCCAACTCCGGTAGTCGGTGTCCCGGGCCAGGCTAAAGAACTCCGCATTGCCTTCTACAAACCAGCCCACCGGCAAATGCGCGAATTCCCCCTGGTACAGGTGCGCGACCTCATGCAGCACTGTGCTGTACGCAAGTCCTTCGGCCGTGTCGCCAAACAGCGCATGCTGGATGGTCCCTCCCCAGTCATCGCTGGTCGTCCCCGTTGTGATTCCGCCGCCGGCTACCGCCGGTCGTCCCAGCGCCTGCTCATACTCGGCGCGCGCCGTTGTGCCGTACAGAATCACGCGCGGGCGGTACGGCAACGACCCTCCCCACGCCTGGCGGTAGAATTCCCGCCGCGCAGCCATTGCCATCACCGTCTGCTCGCCATACTCGCGGGGGAGATCGATCCAGTAAACAACCACGTCCTCGCTCTCCAGGGAATCCCAGCGTTCGCTGTTGCTGGCATCAGCATAGGTCACGTCCTGTTCCGCAGAAAAGTAGCGATTGCCCTGCGCATCGGTCAACTCCCAGCGGTAACGAACCAGCACCCAGGGCGGGATGTTGCCCGAATCATGGAGCCACTCCGCCACCCACCAGCCGGTTTGCTCGTCCAACGCGGCCCCGCGACTGCGTTGTGTGTTATTGCCCGGCGCATGAGTCCACACGACCCTGGCGCTCACGATCTCACCGGCATCGCTGGCGGCCCTGATCGAGAACTGCATGCCTTCAGGGAACTCACCGGTGTACTTTTCTCCGGCAATTGTCCACCGCGCGGTTCCTTCCACAGTTTCCGGCAAACGCGGCTGAGGCTCCTCATACGTGATGAACTCATCCGCCTGCAGAACAGAGCCTCCGGAGAAAACGACAACGACAGCAAGAAGTATGCCCGCCACAAATCCCCACGACACCGACCTCAGTACCATAACGCCTCCACAGCCCTGCCGGGCCACTTGCCAGTGATCAAATCACACCCTAACCGCCGGGTGCCATATAAGTTGGAGTCGGAAACACCAGCGGAAGTAACGTCGCGGTCGGCGCCAGTTGCGGAACACGATCGACCGGATAGCCAAGCCAGGCGCGCCAGCCCAGCTCAAACTCAGCCATCGTCTGGTCAAAGACGCGTTGCATGACGTCATTTACGCTCGTTGTCTTCCGGAATTCACCCAGAAATTCGGCCACCTTCGCCTGGCCCCACCGGGCATGAATATACCCGAAGATTGTCGCCCCCTCCGCGTAGGCCAGGTTGGCAATCTCAACGTCGCGATCGCGGATCGCCCCTCCCAGCTCGATGAACGGGATCAGGAGATCAGCAGCTGCCGACATCTGCACCGCATGGAGTTCCAGACTCAGGTCCGGATCTTCGTTGTAGGTTGCCAGCCCCTCTTCCAGCCACAATGGGAGACGGGAATAGCCAACGTAGTAATTGTCGCTGTACAGGTGCGATAGCTCATGCGCCAGGGTCTCGGCGTAAAGCTGATACGGCATCTCATCAGTCACCAGATTGACCGTGACATTGTGCCCGGGAAAGTAGCGGCCAATCACGAAGTCAACATTCGTCAGCATGCCCTGCACATCGGCAAACGCCTGCTGTTCGGGATAGATGACTATTGATGGCTGGCGGGTAAGCGCGACGCCAAAATCCTCGGCAAGACGCAGGTAAGCCGCATCGGCAAGGGTGAAAAGACTTTCTGCAAACGGCGTCTCATGGCCGTACCACAATAGACGGATACGGTCATTCTCAAGAACCTGCCATTCGTGCCGGGTGTCCTCATACGCTACTGTCTGGTTTTGAGTCGACAGCAGGTTACCTTCCACGTCGCGCACTTCCCAGCGATACGCGATCTGAGCAAATGGTGGCAGCTGCTGGAATTGAACATTAAGCGGATACTGGAGCCTCACGATCCGGGCTGGCTCAAAATCCATACTGATTGCAGCGAATGGTGATTCAGGTCCGCTTTGCCACATTAACCGGACATCCGAAATCACGGCAGGAGATTCCACCTCAAACCGGAAGTTTACCAGGTACGGAAAGCGCACCTGTGTTTCGTCCGCCAGAATACGGAGTGCTTCCTGGGCGCCTGACGGCCTGAACCCTGCGATGACGGCTGTCGCCACACTGAGAAGCACCAGTCCTGCCCGGAATATCCGTGACCAGCCCGCTATTGCCCACCTCATGCCATTATCCGCCTGTCCCCGACCGGGGAAGTCTCAATCCCGGTTGTCCGCGTTGCGCGCCACCTGCCAGACCGCCTGCAGTCCTCTGATGTCTTCAAAGACCAGGTCAGGCGTAATCGTGTCCTCTTTAAGTTGTGAAGCGGACGTTACCCCACTCAACACCAGGGCTGTCACCAGTCCGGCACGCAGCGCGCCAAGGATGTCAGTCTCCAACCGGTCACCAACCATCAGGGTCTGATCCGGCGCTGTCCCCAGCCTGTGGAGTGCCATCTCGAACATCGTTGGCTCAGGTTTGCCGATGATGAACGGCTTCTGGCCGGTTGACGCCTCCAGCGCTGCCAGGATGCTGCCCGCCCCGGGGACAAGACCCTCCGGGTTCGGAAACGTCAGGTCGCCATTCGTCCCAATGAAACGCGCCCCATTCCGAATAAGCGTTGTCGCTCGTCGGAGCTTCTCATACGTGAGATCGCGATCCATACCTACGACCACAACCTCCGCCTCAACCATGACGCTGGGATACCCTGCCATCCGCATGACTTCATGCAAGCCCGCCTCACCAACCACATGGACACGCAGCTCCGGGCCATAGGTGACACCCAGGTAGTCCGCTGCGGCAATCGCCGAGGTCACAACATTCTTCGGCTCGGCCTCAATGCCAAAGCTACGCAGTTTTCTAACGTAATCCTGTACGGTGCTGGTGCTGTTGTTGGTCGCCAGAATATAGGGCAATCCGGCATCCTGGAAGAAGTGGAACAGCGCCTGCAGCCCGGGCAACGGCTGGCTTCCGCGCCACAGCACACCATCCCCATCGAGGATTACTGCCCGGATATTCTGTAACACAGAGTTGTTGTCGCTCATTGGTGATATTTCCTATCGGCAATTGAGTATACCAGGGTCGCATCCTGGAAAGCTGAATGGCGGCTGAGCATTGCCTGAGACCAGGCTAATAACGAACAATGGCCTCAGTGCATAAACAAATCACGACCCAGCCTGCTATAATACACATTCCGCGCCATTCAGACGATTGCGACGGCAGATGACGATGCAAATCGAAGTCTTCACCCTGTTCCCTGCAATGTTCGATAGCCCCCTGAGCGAGAGCATCCTCAAACGCGCCCAGGACAATGGCCTTCTCACGATTCGCCGTCACAACATCCGCGACTACGCCACCGACCGGCACCACATCACGGACGACACGCCCTATGGCGGCGGAGGCGGTATGGTCATGAAAGTCGAGCCGATCATCGCCGCTGTTGAACACATCCTCGGTGATCGGCTGGGGCACGTGCCGGTGATCCTGTTCTCCCCCCAGGGGCGCGTCCTGACGCAGCAGGTGGCGCAGGAGCTTGCCAACCATTCCCGCCTCGCGGTCATCTGTGGCCACTACGAAGGGGTTGATGAGCGGGTGCGTGAACTGATCGTCACCGAGGAACTCAGCATTGGTGACTACGTACTCACCGGTGGAGAATTGCCGGCTATGGTTCTGATCGACGTCCTCACCCGGCTAATCCCCGGTGCTCTCGGCGCGCCCAATGCAGCAGAAGAGGATAGCCACGCCACCGGTTTGCTGGAAGGACCGCACTACACCCGCCCCCCGGAATTCCGAGGGTTTGTGGTGCCAGAGGTTCTCATCAACGGTCATCACGCCCGGATCATGCGCTGGCGGCGGGAACAGGCGCTGCGGCGCACCTGGCAACGCCGTCCCGACCTGCTCCTCAGCGCCAACCTCAGTCCGGACGATCGCAATTTCCTCGCCAGGCTTGCGGAAGAAGACGCTCCACCCCCAATGGCGGCCGAGTAATCACTCGCGCGTTATCTTGTTCGGCCGCTGAATCAACAGGCGCTGCCCGAGTATCAGGCAGCGCCATCACTTCCTGCTCTCCGGCCGGCAGGCGTCCTATCAGGCCCGAATCTCCACCACGACACCCTGGTCGGCCCAATCGTACAACGCCCTGGCATTATCATCCACAGCCATGATGCAGCCGAAGGTATAGGGGCGCCCAACATTCCCACCACCAAGGGTCGTTCCATTCGGCAGGTCAACCGCACCGTGGAAGCCATTCATCAGGCCGGGAACAGCCTCATAGACACCCATGAACCAGTGCATCACCCACTGGCCACATGAGTCCGCGTCGCACAGGGTGAAACTACTACCATAGGCCCGGTCAACGTGGCTCAGAATCTGAAACACGCCAGTGGATGTCGGCGCGGAGTCCATCCCGCTCGAGATTGGCCATTCGAACCGCACCTGCCCATTCTCATAAGCCCACATATACTGGTCGCTGAGGTCGACGATGATCCGCTTGTTACGCACCGGGCGGAGCGGCAGCATCACATCGCGCGAAGGGAGTGTGAGGGTGTCACCCACATACAGGGTAGACAGATCCCTTTCTGGATTTGCCTGCTCAATCAAGTAGAAGGGAATGCCCTCGGTCCGCGAAATGCTATAAGCCGATTCGCCGCGCGAAACCGTGTATTCAACCGGCTTGTACCGCACGGTCACCCAGACATCAAGCTCGCCTGTTGTGATGGCATCCTGGATCGCCCGCACGCCGTCCCCAAGATCAAGGGTCAGCGGTTCCGGCAACTCATCGGCCGCAGCCTGCAGGTAGTCGCGCACCGGCCCTGCCGCCGCCGACAGGTACAGACGCGGACCGGTCTGGTGCTGAACCAGCCGGGTATCAAGCCACTGGCCCCAGTCCCCCGGCTGCAGCGTGAACGGGAACGTCTCATCCGATACCGGATCGTAAGCCTCGACCGTAAGTGACCTTTGCAGCAACTGCTGGGCATAGGCAACCAGCGGCGCTGCATCAATCACCTGGGCTGGAAGTTCTTCGAACAGCAGGTTGATCTGGCCCGATTGCACCACAGTCACCGGACTGGCAGCCAACACGGGTAGCAACTGGCTGATCACCAGTCTCCGGCCTGGCTGCGCATTGATATGTGTGACCAGCCCACCCTCCAGCCGCACGGTGGCATTCCGCGGCGCCACGTAAACCTCGCCAGCAAGCCGCGCCAGCGCATCTCGCGCCGCATCCAGATCGATGTCGATAACCGGGGTGAGATCAGCCCCACCCAGGGCGGTCCTGATCGTGCCCCACAACCCCTGGTTGCGCCCATACTGGATGGCCTCGCGTGCCGAAGCGGCGGCATCCAGGCGAAAACCAAGTTCCTGAGCAGATCGGAAGAGCACACGTCTGAACTCCAGTCACCGCTCATTATC
>CAZGYW010000018.1:0-15237 GCA_964530495.1 uncultured Anaerolineae bacterium | reverse complement strand
AAAGGGCGACCTGTTCTTCCAGGACGCGTGTGATCAGGTCCGGGCGCTGCTGCTGTGCGTACTGGCGCATCAGCTCATCCAGCTCCTTCACGGCCTCCACCTGGTTATTCAGGCGGTAGTGCAAATCCATCAGGGCTTTGCGGGCACGTTCGTCCCCGGGCGCCATGCTCTTGATCTGCTCATACGTGCGCAGCGCGCGCCGCAGGTCCAGGCGCGTCACGTCGATATCAGCCATCCGGTGCAGGATGTGGATCATCTGCTCCGGGGCCGCGTTGAGCTGCTGGGCCAGGGAATAGGCGTTTTCGTAGGTGTCCCGCGCCTTTTCAAAATCCGCGAGCTGGTAGTAGGCGTCCGCCATTTGCACATGCTGATCCAGCGCTTTTGGCCAGCGGCCCTGTTTCTCCAGAATCTTGATCAGGCGGGCACGCACTTCAAGGTCCATAGGCGCCACCTGCAGGACGTCGTTGAGGACGCTGGAGGCGCGCTCCACCTGGTCCCGGATGATGTACGTGTCCGCGACGACCTTGTACTTGGCCAGCGCCGACCCCAACTGTTTGTCGGCCAGCAGAATCTGGGCCATGCGCAGGTGGATCGGCAGGTAGGTTGGGGCGATTTCAACAGCATGAAACGCTTCATCCATCGCCAGGGTCAGGTACCCGGTGCGCACGTACTGATCAATGCGCGAGACGGATTCGGTCAGTTCTTCGCCGCCTTCGGCCAACTGCTCGACGATGCCGGCTGCGCCCTCGGTGCGGGTTGTTTCCTCAAGCTGGCGGCGGGTTTCTGCCACCCGCTGTTTCCAGTCCGGCCCGGTGAGCAGGCTGAAGAAACGCGTGTTCATAGCGGCGAGCTGCAGCTTGTCCGCGCTCGGGAGGCTGGTCATTAGCTCGCCATAGACCGCGTTGAGGGCGTTCTGTTCATCTTCGCTGGCAGCCAGCGCCAGATCGGCCAGCCGCAGAGTTTCCACCAGATGGTGGGCCGCCTGCTGGGGCTGGTCCAGGTTCATATAGGCCCGGCCCAGACCGTGATTCGCGCCGGCGCCATAGCGCGGATCGCTCAGGGCGAGCTTAAGATGTTCGATAGCCGCCCGGGGATCGCTCTCCAGGTACAGCAGGCCGATGTTGAGGTGAATCGCGGGGTGCGAATAACGCTCCCGGAGGGCCAGCTCGTAAGCCGCAATCGCCTCCTGCCCTTCGCGCTGGCGGTGCAGCTCGATGGCCTGAATGGCGTACATGCTGCCGCTGGACAATTCACCGGCCTCGAAAACATGGATGGCCAGGTCAGATAGTGCGGCTTCTTCGGCCTCACCCAGCGGCCCGCGCGGGTCGGCTTCCCCCACCTGGCGGGACTTTTCGACCGGCATGTCGAAAGCATTCTGCCGGCGTTTGGCGCGACCGGTATCTTCGGCGGGTGGGCTGATCAGACTGCCGGATTCAAGCGCGCGGAGCGCGTTCAGCGCCCCGGCATTGCTGCGATCCAGGCGCAGGGCGCGCTGCACAACCTGCCCGGCTCGTTCAGTATCGCCCGTCCGCTGGAAGTTGTAGGCCAGCGTGAGGTATTCGCGAATGGCCTGCTTGTTCTGGCCGATGCGCTCAAAGGCGGTAGCCAGTTTGGCGTGAATGTGCACCAGGCCGGTGGTCAGTTGGGTGGCGCGCTCCCAGTTGCTGATCGCTTTGTCCAGGTCTCGCTGGGCGATGTATGCTTCGGCAACCTTGATGTATTGCTGCGCGGCCTCGCGCAGGCGGCCCATCCGCTCCAGAACATCGGCGCTTTTCTCCAGCGGGATCGGGTCGTTCGGGGCCAGCTGGTGGGCGCGGGTGTAGACCTTGAGGGCTTCCTCCAGGCGCTGGGCCTGGAGCAGCGCCAGACCCAGGCTGCGGTAGGCATCGGGATCTTCGGGGAACTCCTGCACCGCGCGCCCGTAGGCCGCGATGGCACGATCCCAGTGCTGATCCCAGGCCGCACTGTGCCCGGTGTTCATCGCCTTATCGTAGATTGCTCGATCTCCGGCCATTGTCCCTACCCGTTACCTCAAGGAGCGCCTGAGCGTAAGCGTCACCCGGCCTGCATCAGCTCATAAGTGTGACCAGCACCGCTTTTTGCGCGTGCATCCGGTTCTCCGCCTGCGGGAAGAGCAGCGACTGGGGGCCATCCGCCACCGCGTCGGTGACTTCCTCGCCGCGATGGGCCGGCAGGCAGTGCATGACCATCGCTTTGCGGCCGACTCTGGCCAGCAGGGCGTCATTGACCTGGTACTGGCTGAACTTCTGGCGGCGCACTTCGGCCTCGTCTTCCTGGCCCATGCTGGTCCAGGTGTCGGTATAGATCACGTCGGCATCCACGATGGCGGCCAGCGGGTCTTCGTGGGTTTCCACGTTGATCTTGCTGGCGGCGGCCAGCGGCGCGGCCCTGACCAGGACGGACGAATCCAGGGCGTAGCCGGGCGGAGAGGCGATGCTGAAGTTGACACCCAGCTGGGCGCTGGCGAACAGCAGCGAGGTGGCCACGTTATTGCCATCCCCGATGAACGCGATCTTCAGGCCCTGCAGCCGCCCGTAGTGCTCGTAGATGGTGAGCATATCGCCCAGGGCCTGGCACGGATGATTGTAGTCGCTCAGGCCGTTGATCACCGGAACGGTCGCCCACTCAGCCAACTGGAGCACGTGCTCGTGCGCAAAGACGCGGGCCATGATGCCCTGCACATAGCCGGAGAGGACGCGGGCGATATCCGCGATGGACTCGCGCTTGCCCAGCCCGATTTCCGCCGGGCTGAGGTACAGTGCATCGCCGCCCAGGTGTTTCATCCCGACCTCAAAAGAGACGCGGGTGCGGAGCGAGGGCTTCTGGAAGACCATGCCCAGCACTTTGCCCTTGAGAACCGGGCGGTTGCCGCCGCTTTTCCATTCCCGCTTGAGGAAAACGGCCAGGTCCAGCAATTCCCGGAAATCCTGCGGAGACCATTCGGTGATGTCGATATAGTGTTTCGGTTTCATCGGTTGCAGTCTGCTCTGGTGTGCAAGAAGGGTCAGTCCAGCAAGTGCCAGTATAGCATAGACACCCCGGGCACGAAAGCAAACGCCCGGTGATTCGGGGGAACCACCGGGCGCGCATCTACCGGATTTCTGAGCAGGTCAGAAGCCGGGGAACACTAGCACTTAGCCACCGCGAACGGCCGCCTGGGCTGCCGCATCGACGCTGATCCAGTCGTAGTGCTGGCCGCCGAACAGGCCGTCAGTCTCGATCGGGCGATCAAGCCAGGGCTTGACCTGCCAGAAGGTCGCACGCATGAAGAGCGGCATGATCGGATGCAGACCGTCGTAACCGAAGAAGTCCTCTTCGATCTCGCGGTACAGCGCGGCACGGACTTCGGGGTCGCCCTCGGTCTGCGCTTCGTAGATCTTGTCATCAGCATCAGCGCACGGGCGCTTGAAGCTGTTGTCGGATTCGCAGTGCAGGCCGGCGTCGAACACCCAGTTGTGGGCGTCCGGGTAGTCCGGGCCCCAGCCGAGCGTCCACATGTTCGGGCGCTCAACCGTGGGGGTATCGGGGGAGGTCGTCTGGAGCAGGACGGTGAATTCCTGCTGTTCGATGGTGAACAGGCTCGGGTCGCAGCCCAGCGTGTTCTCCACCTCGGCCTGGACGAACTCGGCCCAGCTGGAAAGACCCTCATAGGTTACCACGCTGATTTCGGGGAAACCGGCGCAGTTCGGGTATCCGGCTGCTTCCATCTCTGCCTGGGCGAACGCCGGGTCATAGCCGATGCCCTCGCCGTTGATACCGATTTCATTCACCGGCACGGCACCAAACATGCCCGGGGGCACGAAGTGCATCATCGGCACGCCGCGGCCCATACGGATTTCGGAAACAAACAGCTCGCGGTTCACGGATGCGCTGAAGGCGCGCCGGGCGTGAACATCATCGAACGGGGGCTTGTCATGGGCGAAGCCGAAGTAGAAGACCGACAACTCGACCTGCTGCACGACTTCCTTGGACAGCTCCGGGTCGGCCAGCACATTCTGCTGCTCGGCGGCCGGCAGGACTGTCAGGTCAAGCTGGCTGTCCTGGTACAGGGCGTAAATCGTGCCGCCATCATCCACCGCGCTGTCAACCACGCGCTGCAGGTTGCCGGGCCCACGCAGGTCCGCCGGCAGGAGCGGATTGGCGATGAGCACACGGCGCACACCGCGCTCCCACTCGTCCAGGACGAAGGCGCCGTTGGTGACGATGTTACCGGGCTTGGTCCACTCGGCGCCGCCAACCGGCTCACCGAAGGACTCGATGACTTCGCCGGGGACCGCGCGCAGGGTCCACATGCCGCTCATGGAGAAGAAGTACCCGTACGGGCCGGAGAGCGTGATCTGCAGGGTGGTGTCATCAGGGGCAGACACACCAACCATCTCGAAGGTCTCGGGGGTCACATTGGCCGGGTCCATCGAGTAGACATCCGTGCAGCCGGCGATGGTGGAGCCGACCACTTCCTTGTAGAGCGACGGGTTATTGGGGTCGCAGGCGCGGCGAATGCCGGTCACGAAGTCACCGGCCACGACCTTGCGCAGCTCGGTGGCGGTGTCGGTCGCCGGGTCCCACTGCACCCACGGCACGTCATCGCGGATGGTGAAGGTCCAGGTGAGGGTCGCTTCATCGAAGGACCAGTCTGTGGCCAGCTCCGGCTGGATCTCGGCCGTGATCGGGTTGTTGGTGGTCAGGCCCAGGAACAGATTCTCCAGGTAGTCGATGGATACACTGTCTTCGGCAACCTGGGGATCGAGGCTGGCGATCTCGGAGCCGCCCTGTTCGGCGGTGTACATGGTGATGTAGTCGTCGCCCTGCATGAGCCCGGTGAGCGTGATTGCGGTGTTGGATGCGAAAGCTGGCATCGCGCCGAGGATCATCGCCACGACCAGAACCAGCACAGGCAGGACCCGAAGGCTATTCTTTGCCATGCGTTGTTCCTCCATACATAAACACAGAGTACTTCCCGGCGAAGCTTGCTTGCCTGCAGTAAACCTGCACCGTGCCGACCGTCAGCGCCTCGGCTAGCCTGGAATACCGTAGTCGCAGCGTCATAGGCTCCTTTCACGACCCGCTAACCACAGGGTATTTCGGATATGACTCACGAAACGACCGTCAATGGGCTAGCGCTGTTTCAGGTGAACGTGACGCTAATTGTACCGCTTCTGGCAGAAATGCAAGTTGAAATACGAGCAGACCGGTACAGTATAACGACCTGGCGGCAGAGATCAAATCGCGAAGACCAGGCGCTACGGCGTAATGTCGGTCGTTTCCAGCCAGTTCTGGCCGTAGCGCGCATCGGCCTGCAAGGGCGCATCCAGCGCGAACGCAGCCTCCATCGTCTGCGAGACCAGCGCGGCTACTTCCGGCAGCGCACCCTCCGCGACCTCGAGCACCAGCTCATCATGCACCTGGAGCAGGATCCGGGCCGGGGAGTTGCCCGCGCGCAGGCGGTCATGGACGTGCAGCATCGCCAGCTTCATGATGTCCGCCGCCGTGCCCTGAATCGGCATGTTGATCGCCTGGCGCTCCGCCCGCTGGCGGGCCAGCACGCCGGTGCGCGTGCCGGCCGAGCGCTGCAGCTCCGGGAAGTAGCGGCGACGGCCCATCAGCGTTTCCAGGTAGCCCTGGTCGGCGGCCAGTTGCCGGGTTTCGTCCAGGTAGGCGCGCACGCGTGGAAAACGCTCGAAATAGGCTTTGATGAAGTCCTCCGCCTGAGCCAGGGTCAGGTCACTATCGCGGGCCAGGCGGAAGGCGCCCATGCCGTACAGCAGCCCAAAGTTGACGCTCTTGGCGAAGCGGCGCTGGTCTTTGGTGACGGCCTCAAACGGGATGCCGTACACGGCGGCGGCGGTGGTGCGGTGAATGTCCTGCCCCTGGCGGAAGGCTTCCAGCAGGGTGGGGTCCTGGCTGATGTGGGCTAGCACGCGCAGTTCCACCTGGCTGTAGTCCACGGAGAGCAGCACGTGGCCTTCCGGCGCGACAAACGCCCGCCGGATCTGGCGGCCCTGCTCCGTGCGGATGGGGATGTTCTGCAGGTTGGGATTGTCGCTGCTGATGCGACCGGTCACCGTCCCGGTCTGGTTGAAGCTGGTGTGGACACGGCCCGTCTCCGGGTTGATCAGCGCGGGCAGGGCGTCCACGTAGGTGCCCTTGAGCTTGGTCAGCTCGCGGTGTTCCAGGATCAGGCCGATGATCGGGTGCTTGTCCTCCAGGTCTTCCAGCACGTCCGCCGAGGTGGTGAAGCCGTGGGTGGTCTTGCGCAGACCGGCGGTGGGCAGCTGGAGCTTGCCGAACAGGACGTCATTGAGCTGGCGCGGGCTGTTGATGTTGAAGGGGCCGTACCCGCCGGAGTTGTCGTAAATGTCCTGTTCCAGGTCAGCCAGGCGCGCGGCCAGCGCGGCGCTCATCTCCTGCAGGACGCCCATGTCAAGCGCGATGCCGGCCATCTCCATATCGGCCAGGACCGGGATCAGCGGCATCTCCAGCGTCTCGTACAGCTTCAGGACGCTCTTTTCCGCCAGTTCCGGGCGGAGGATGTCTACCAGCCGGTGGGTCATGGCGGCATCGGCGGCGGCGTAAGGCGCGGCGCGCTCGACCGGCACGCGATCCATCGTGATCTCTTTGACGCCGGAACCGATCAGGTCGCTGATGGGCGTCATCTCCACATTCAGGCGCACCCAGGCCAGGTTCTTGAGGCCCTTGTTGTGGCTATCCGGGATGCTGAGCCATTCCGCGACCATCGTGTCGAAGGTGATGGGCGCCACATCAATCCCACTGCGGCGCAGCATCACCAGGTCAAACTTGGCGTTGTGGCCGACTTTGGGAGTGGCGGGGTTGGTCAGGGGGCCGCGCAGCGCCTCGATCACGGTTGCCAGCGGGAGCTGCGCCAGCGCGGAGTCGTCCAGCAGCGCCGCCTGGCCTTCGCCGGGCGGGGGGATGTGCCCGACCGGGATGTAATAGCCCGTTTCACCGTCAACGGCCAGCGCGATCCCAACCAGGCGGGCCTGCATCTGGTCGGTGCTGGTGGTCTCGGTGTCGAAGCTGATCGCGCTGGCGCGAGACAGGGCGTCCACCAGCGCCTTGAGGGCCGCTTCATCGCGGACGATCACAGTTTCCACCAGCGCGGGAGTGGGAACGCCGTCCGCAGCCGGTTTGGCTTCAGTTTCACCGAACATCGCCATCTGGGTGGGTCGGCCGGTCGGTGCAGCAGCCGTGCTGCCCGCTGGCGAGAGCCGTCCGATCAGTTGCCGGAACTGCAGGGTGCGGAACAGCTCCGCCACGCGCTCGCGGTCATAGTCCTGGGCAATGCAGGCCTCAAGATCGAGCGCGACGGGCGCGTCCTGTTTGATACGGGCCAGCTCGCGGCTCAGGAAGGCCATCTCCCGGCCCTCTTCCAGCTTGGCGCGCTGCCCCTTTGGCAGGCTCTCCAGGTTTTCGTAGACTCCTTCGAGCGTCCCGTACGCTCTGATCAGGGCCAGCCCGCCCTTCTCCCCGATGCCTTTGACGCCGGGGATGTTGTCCGAGCTATCGCCCATCAGGCCCTTGAGATCGACCAGTTGCGGTGGCGTGAGGCCCTCGTACTTCTGGCCAAACGCCGCCGGATCGTATGGCTCATCGCTGGTGTTCTGGCGGCTGGCCGGGAGCCGGACGTGCACGTGATCGGTGACCAGTTGCAGCAGGTCGCGGTCGCCGGTCACGATCAGGACGTCCAGCCCCTGATCCTCGGCCTGGGTCGCCAGTGTGCCCAGCAGGTCATCCGCCTCGAAGCCGTCCATCTCGAGTACAGGGATGTTGAAGGCCTCGACCAGCTCATGAATGCGCTCCATCTGAATGCGCAGCTCGTCCGGCATCTTGTCGCGGGTGCCTTTGTAGTCGCCATACAGCGTGTCGCGTCCGCTCAGGCCGCGGTCAAAGGTGACGAGCAGGTAATCCGGCGTGTCTTTCTGCAGGATGTCCAGCAGCGTGCGGGCAAAGCCGAAGGTGGCGTTGGTCGGCTCGCCTTCCGGTGTGGAGAAGGAGCCGACGGGCAGCGCGAAAAACTGGCGGTAGGCCAGGGCGTGACCATCCACCATGATCAGCAGTGGGCGCTTTGACGTGTTCATGAAGGCTCCTGTTCTCAGGCCAGACCGGACATGCCGGGCGGCGGCATTGTTCTACGCTCGTTTGTACACCGAACAGGTGTTCCGGTCAAGTGTGGCGTATGAAGCGTCCAGAGCATGAGCATTCTGTAGATGGCGGAAAGCGCAGCGGGCGGCTGCATTGGGCTAGTTCTGGCGCTGGTAGCTGATGAAGCGGCCGATCTCCTGCCCGGTCAGCGGCCGGCCGGGAGTGACCACGTAATAGGCATCCGCCCACAGCGTTTCGGCCGGGCTACGCTCTGGCCGGGCCTGGACGATGTGCTGGGCCGTCCCGGTCATCAGCGCGGTCGCCACAGCGCCCGGCATGTCTTCCGGCGAAACGCCGATCACGGCGCTCACGTAGTCCGGCTGGATATCCAGGTATTCGACCACCCAGCGGCGCTCGGCGGCGATTCGTGGCAGCCACTCGCGCAGCGCCTGCATCAGGTCAGGGTCGAGTGTGTCATCGGGGTTGCGGACGATCCAGACGCAGGCGTAGCTGACCAGCCCGGCGCGATCGATTTCCGCGGGCGCGGCAGGGCTGCGCTCCTCCTCGGGCGCTTCGGCAGCGGTTGGCGGTATGACTGCCGCATGCTCCTGAGTGATCGCGGCGCTGGAGGCGGGCGTTGCCGGCGGCGTGGCAGGCCGGGCGGTGCGTTCAGCCTCCTGCCGGGCGGCTTGCTGCGCGGCGGCCTGTGCGATCCGGGCCAGCTCGGCCTCCTCCGCCTCGGCCAGCGCGGCCAGGATGGCCCGCGCCTGGTGGCGGATCTTCCCGATCTGCATGTGCTCCGGAAAGATCGTCAGCAGCGCCATCCGGTCGACAGTCGGCGCGGCCACGACCAGGTAGCTGAGATGCTGCTCCGGCAGGGCGATGAGCTTGATTCGTGTCACCTGCTCCGCCAGGACGGTTTCGCAGTCGGCCATGGCGACCAGCGCCGCCAGCGCCCTGGCGTCCAGTTCCCCGGCGGCGGCCACGATGCTGCCATCGCGGACGAGGACGCTGGCCTGCGCGGCCGATTGCAGGGTTTGCTGGGTGAGCTGCAGCGCCAGGGCTGCCGCTGAATCGCCGCCCGTTGGGGCGGATGCCGGCGGCTCTGCCGGGAACGGCGCGCGCCATTCGATCTCAGCTTCCACGCTGGCCGGCTCGTCCAGCGCGGAAATGGCGTGTAACAGGGCGCGCTGTTCTTCCTCGCTGGGGAGCAACTCCGGGAGCGCCTCCTCGGCGGCGATCATCTCCTCCGGAATGGCGACGACAGGGGCTTCGCTGCGGTGGGCGTTGAAGTCCGTGACCGCGATCAGGTCGCTGACGGTTCCCGAATCTTCCAGGTCGGGCATGGGCGGCTCTTCCGCCCGGATCCGCTGGAACAGGACATCCTCAGCACCGGGTACGCCGGCGACGGACAACTCGACGTCGGGCGGCATGGAGTCGTCCCCGGTGGCCCAGCTGGCCAGTTTTTCCCGGCGGTGGGGCAGCGGCGCCGGTGGCGCGGGCGCGCGCATCGACTCCACAAGCTGGCGGAAGGAATCATCAGCGGCCGGCGGCTGGTCCGGCTCGATGGCCCGCAATACCTCATCGAAGGTGGACATATCGTCGTCCGGGTGGCCTCTGAGGACGGGTGTGCCGGAGTCAAAGGCCGCGGCGGGGGCCGGCTCGGGTGCCGGGGGGGGCGGAGCAGGTGGCCTGGCTGCACGCGGGGGGAGGCCCGGCTGCGCAGCGGGAGGCGCCTCATCCGACCGCGCGAGGGTGTTCACCTGCGGGATCAGGTTGCGGACGGTGTAGCCGCCTTCCACCATCCCCTGGGCGTCGATGGTCTGCAGAATCTGGCGATCGGTGTCGGCAGGCGCGCGCAGGAGGATGGGCAGGCCGGGGACAATCGTCCGCAAGCGGCTGGCAAGCACAGTCGGCGGGATATCCGTGACGTTGAGGGCGATGATCGCGATGGCCGGTGGCTGGTCGGCGGCATGCTCCAGCGCGGCCCGGCCCGTTACGAAGACACTGGCTTCATACGGCCCGGCCTGTTCGAGCGCCACCTTGATGCGCGCCAGCGCGCGGGCGTCACTATCCACAAAGAGTACGCGCGTGATCATGCCAGTCCTCGCTTCCGGAATGCCCTGATTCTATGTGCGGACCGCGCCGGCGTCAACGCGCCTACGAGACGACCGGGGCGGCGGCGCAGCTATTCAACTCCGTGATGTAGCCAGGATTGGCGGAAAGCCACACCACCTGGCCGCCCCGGCTGGCGCGAAACCAGCTTCCGCTGCTATCCCGCCCGGTGACCGCCAGCGTCTCCCCCAGGCCGAGCAGGCCCAGGATCTCCGATCCGGTGCCCGGTCCGGACCGGAAGCGCAGGTTGTCGATGTTGACGCGCACCTGGCAGATCGCGCCCGGCGCGGTGACGATCTCCTCCGCGGCGACGCCGAACGGCACCGGCGTGAAGACGACTTCCGCCGCGCGCGACCGGATCACGACCTGCAGGGGAACTGGCTGGCTGCCGACGCCGCGCCGGTAGGCCAGCACTTCAAGGTCCTGGATGCCGCTGCGGGTTGGCGTCCAGGACAGGATCGCCTCCATCGCGGTCTGGCCGGCGCGTTCCGGGGAGGATACGCTGGCCAGTACAATGCCGGGTGCGCGCAACTCCAGCCGCGTGATGCCGACGCTATCGCTGGCGGCGACGTGCACGGTGACCTCGCGGCGCACAACGAACTCGCTCCCGCCGGGCGGCCACAGGATGGTGACCTCCGGCATGCCACCGGGCACGGCGGTCGGGGTTGCGGCGGGCAGGGCCGGTGCCGCCGGGGCATTGATCAGGTTGCAGGCCAGCGCGGCCAGGATCAGCAGCGCGATGGCGGTGCCCTCAGCAACACGGCGTGGGTTAACCAGGGTCATGATGCGGCGCAATCCTCTCCCGCGCTACTGCGGCGGGTTGGTGACGACGACGTTCAGCGTGCGGATGTTGTTGCCCTCGTCAGCTTCCATGACCTGCGAGCCGCTGTCAACGGTGGCTTCCAGGCGGTAGTTGTCCGAACCGGCGAAGGTCACGTCGATGGGCAGGTCTGCTGCCTGGTAAGGCGCCAGGTTGACGACGATGGGCATCTGGATCACGGTGCCGTCCGGCATGCGGAAGCTGGTGGTGAACTGGCCGCTGTTGCCGGTGCCCTGGTTATAGACCCGCACGGTATAGCGCGCCCCGACCGTGCCGGTGGCGTTCAACTGCAGCACGCCCGGCCCGCTGATCGCGCTGATAACGAGATCCGGGATGCTGCTGGTAGCCGTGGGCGGCAGGGTGGCCGTCCCCGGCAGCGGGGTGCTGGTCGGCAGTGGCGTGGGTGTGGCGGTGGCCGGGCGCGGCGTGGGGCTGGCTGGCGGGATGGCTACCGGCACCTGGCTGCAATCGCCGGTGATGGTCGAATACCCGGCGCTGACCCAGCCCAGGTCGAGACCATCCTGCACCTGCCACCAGGTGTTATCCGCCAGGCGGCCGGTGATGCGCGGCGCGGAGCCGAGGGGTAGAACCTTGAGGACCGGGTAATTCGTGTCCGGGCCGGTGCGGAAGTTGAGGCCGGAAACCTCCACCCGGGCGCGGCAGGTCAGGTCCTGCGGGGGGAGGGGGGTGACGCCGGAAGGCAGCGGCGCGGTGGCCGTGATCTGGCCGGCGCTCTCCCGCACGTAGAGCGTCAGGCGGGCCGGACTGCTGGCGATGGAGGCCCGGTAGGCGACAACCTCGATGTCGGCCGTGCCGGCGCTGGTGGGCGTCCAGGACTGGATGACGGAAAACTGGCGAGCGCCGCTGGCCGATTCTGCGGCGACCGTGTTGACGATATAGCCGTTGACGCGCAGCTCAACCCGGGTCACGCCCAGCGCGTCCTGCGCGGTCGACTGGATCAGGACCTCCTGGCCGCGCGCGACTTCGCTGGCATTGGGCGGGCTGATGATGGCGACGAACGGCGCGCCGTAAGGAGAAGTAGCCGTGATCAGCGGTGTCGGCGCCGCGCGCAGCGCCGTCAGGTTGCAGGCCAGCGCGGCGGAGGCGAGCATCAGCAGCACCAGCAACAGACTGAGGCGGGGAGGTGGATTGCTGTTCACAGTACGCTCCTGAACACTTCCGTTCCGGTGGGTGATTGCCGGAGAACACTCGCCCGATCCCATTCTAGCACCGGGACGGGATTGCAGGCCAGTCCCGGCATCTGAGCCAGGGTACAGTCACTGACCCGAGTTCCGGGCCGGTCTGCGGGGTGCAATACCGGGATGACTGGCATTTATTCCTGTACCAGGTTGTAAATATCGCCGGAATTGCGCTAGACTAGCGTCCAGGGGGAATTACCGGGTACAGTACTCGCCCCGTTTTGAGTCAATGCTCAACGATCGCCAGCCAGCCCAGGGAGTTTTGCCGGAGGCCCACGATGGCATTGCAGGGCACCCTCAGCAGTTGCAGCGCCAGTCAGCTTCTAAACCTGATCAACCTCGCTCATAAGAGCGGCACGTTGACTGTCTTCGCTACCGGCGCCGTTCCGGTGGAAGATGTGCGCATGACCAAGACCAGCACCGGCTCAGAGATGAAACGGGCGCGGATCGTCTTTCAGGACGGCGTGCCGGTCATGAGCTTTGTGGAAATGCGCAACATGGTGGAGTTGCTGCGCCGGACGGGCAAGCTGACGCCAACCCAGGCCGAGCTGGTTGAGCAGCGCATCGGGCAGGCCAACGAGAAGGCGCAGGCCCTCCTGCTGATCGAGGGCAACTACGCGACGCGGGACGAGATCATGGCGGCGTTTGAGGAACAACTGCGGGAGGACATCCATAACATCCTGATGTGGGTGGATGGCTCCTTCCTGTTTGAGGAACATGTGCCGGACATGGCAGAGCACATCGCGGTGCCGATTGACCTGGGGGATGTGCTGGTGGAGCACGGCTCGCACGTGCGTGAAGTCAAGCGCATGACGCAGGAGATTCCCAACCTGAGCGCCACGCTGCGCTTTGCCGCGGATGTGGATGAACGACTGCAGCGCTCGCGGCTCAGCGCGCGCGCCTGGCGCGTGATCTCCTCGGTGAAAGACGGTGTCAGCATTCGCCAGATCGCGCGCATCAACAATATGGATGCGATGGAAGTCCGGCGCGTGGTGATCAGCCTGATCCAGGCCGGGGTGCTGGAGATGGGCGAGCCGGTGCACGATAAGGATGATGTCCTGCCTGAAGCCCCGTCGGCAGCTGGTCCGCAGCGGACCGACCCGAGCATCCTGGATACGCTGATTGACGGGATTCAAACCGCCGCTGAAAAGCTGGTGGGGCCGGATGCCGATTCGACTCTGACTCCGCGCTAGCAGCCAGCCAATTGCCGCGCATCTTCGACCGGGCCAGAACACGGCCCGGTTTTTGTGTTCCTGTGCGCTGCAATCGCTCAGGAAGCCACGCGCCACAGGCGGACGGAGCCATCGCCCCCGCCGGTCACAAGCATCCCCCCATCCGGGGTGAACGCCACGCCCAGCACCCAGCCGCCGTGCCCATCCAGGACGGCCAGCTCCTGCCCGGTGGCGACATTCCAGACTCGCGCGGTGTTATCCCGCCCGCCGGAGGCCAGCAGCGTCCCGTCCGGATTGAAGACTGCCGTCCACACATCACGGCCGTGGCCGCTCAGGATGCGGCTGGTGGTACCGCTGGCCACATCCCAGAGGTGGATGGTGTCGTCGGTGCTGGCGGAGGCCAGGAGGGTGCCATCCGGGGCGAAGTCAACACTGCGGACGGAGTCGGCATGCCCGCGGAAGGATCGGCGCGCCTGGCCGCTGGCCACATCCCACAGGCGCACCAGCGAGGCGTTGTCCGCCGAGGCCAGCGTGCGGCCGTCCGGGCTGAACGTTACGCCCAGGACGCTGCCCTCCACGGCCTTGATTGTTTGCTGGAGCGCATTGGTGGTCATCGACCACAGCCGAAGGTTGCCGTCTTCCCCGGCGGAGGCCAGCGTGCCGCCATCCGGGCTGAAGGCCAGGCCGCGCACCAGGCCGTTGTGCCCGCGCAGGACGGCGCGCAGCGCGCCACTGGCCGGGTCCCACAGGCGGATGGTGGCATCCTCCCCGCCGGAAGCCAGCAGCGTGCCCTCCGGATTGAAGGCCAGCGTATAGACCACGCCCTGGTGGCCACTGAGCGCCACGGCGCTCCCCTGTGCAGCCCGCCACAGGCGCACCGTTCCATCACCATGCGCGGAGGCGACCATGCCCTGGCGGCTGACGGCGACCATCCGCACCGGGACGGGATTCGCGTTCCACAGGATGGCCGCTTCCTGCAAACGCGGGGCATTGGCGGCGGTGATGCGCTCGCCGGCCCCGGTGATGGCGACGGCGGGCGGCAGCGGCAGCGGCGTGGGGAGTCCGGTGGCGGTCGGGGCCGCCTGTACCACAGCCAGGGCGGTTGGGACTGCGGGCGCCTCGCCCTGGCTGCGGCTGTTGAGCGCCCGTATCCCGACCACAAACAGGAGGAGAGTCAGGACAATGACCAGCACCAGCCAGATCACGGCCCTGGTTGCGCCGCTGATCTGCAGTTTGCGCGGCTCGCCGGGGGGCGGCTGACTCCAGCGCGAGCGATGGGGCTGGACTGGCGGCCGGGAGGGAGCAGGTGCGGGGGCCGCCTCCGCCTGGACTGTCGGCTGCCAGTCGGGGTCGGAGTCCTCGGCGGGGGGGATCGCATAGCCCATCCAGGAGACTTCCGGCAGCGGAGGGAAGTTGGCATCGGTCGGCGGGACGGGTGCCAGGTCTTCCGGCAGGCTGCCGGGCAGCGTGAACTCATCCCGCCCGGCCAGGATGACCTGCTGGGCATAGGAGCCGGGCGCTTCCACCCGCGCGCGGGAGGCCGGGGTGGGTGTATCGACAGTCGAGTCGGCGCTGACCGGGAAGGTGAAGAAGTCAGTCTCGACCCCCTGCCCGTCGCAGGCGGCGCGGAACGCGTCCGCGAACGCGCTGATGGATGGGTAGCGGGCGTCGGGTGTCTTGGCCAGGGCGGTGGTCAACACCGGCATCAGCCCGGCCGGGAGCTCGGCGCGGTAATCGGCCAGGGGTGGCGGGGCCTCGTTGAGATGCTTGTGCATCAGGGCGTGGGATGTGGTGGCTTTGAAGGGCAGGT
>CAZGYW010000017.1:0-15275 GCA_964530495.1 uncultured Anaerolineae bacterium | reverse complement strand
AGATAATGAGCGGTGACTGGAGTTCAGACGTGTGCTCTTCCGATCTCCTGATCCTTACGCCGTTTGCCCTGCGAAAACCCGGACGCACTGCACTCGGGCGTCTGTCCCGCCGGGACATCGTACTGGCAATCGCCAGTGGTGTCTTCCTGGCCATCCACTTCGCCAGCTGGATTACCTCGCTCGAGCATGTCTCCGTTCTGGTCGGGGTTGTCCTGGTAGACACCTCGCCCCTGTGGGTCGGCCTGCTGTCCCCCCTGCTGCTGCGGGAGCGGCTGGGCAGCCGGACGCTGGCCGGAATCGGACTGGCATTCCTCGGCGGGATCCTGGTCAGCTTGAATAGCACCACGACCACGCTCGGGCCGGATGCTTCTCCTGCGCTCGGCACTTTCCTGGCCCTTGTCGGCGCGCTGGCTGTCGCGCTCTACATGATCATCGGCCGCCGCCTGCGTGCCACCCTCAATACCCTGACCTACATCTGGGTAGTGTACAGCAGCGCCGCGCTGACTCTGCTGGCCACCGCCGCCCTGACCGGCACTTCTCTGGCCGGCTACTCGCTATCCGGTTACCTCTGGATTTTGTTGATGGCCCTCGTCCCCCAGTTGATCGGTCACTCATCCTTCAACTATGCGCTGGGCCAGTTGCCTGCCGCCTATGTCAGCCTGGTTTCCCTGGGGGAGCCAATCGGCAGCGCGCTGTTTGCCCTGCTGCTGTTCGCCGAAATGCCGGGGTTCGTCCAGATCATCGGTTCTGCGGTGATCCTGGTGGCAGTCATCATCGCCCAGGAGAAAACACAACCGCCCGCTCCTCCAGATCGTGCCCTGGAGAAAGCCGGCGGCTGATTGCGAGGGATGCCACTCCCGGTCAGCCGGTAACCGGCCCCACATTCACACCCATGAACTGATCCTGCTGGCCGGGCCACTGCTCAATCTCCACCGGATCACCGGCGCTCACGTACTGCGCCCACCACTGCTCAAAGAGACCATCAGCAGCGATAGCCTGTAGCGTCACCGCCACCAGCGCCTCCAGGTCAGGATCGCGGCGTGGAATGGCCAGCGTGTAATAGCCTGTGCTGTACCAGCGTTCGGTCAACTCGACAAGGCCGGGGTTAGCCGCTACCTGCGGGATCAGCCGCAGACTATCCCCGAATACGACATCAACATTCTTCTCAACCGTCAGCGAATACACGGCATCTTCGTCATTGATGATGGTGAAGATGTTCACGGCCGTTCGCACGCTCTCCGCCAGTTCATTAACCCGGTCGGCTACGCCCGGCTCGCTGGCGAAGACCCCGACCCAGCGCCCGCCCCGCAGATCGTCATAACCTTCGATCGTGCTGTTCACAGGACGCATCATGCGGTCACCGTGCATCACCAGCGGCTGGCTGTACGTTACCTCGTAAGGACCTTCCCAGTCCGGCGTCACACCAATCGCCAGGTCGGCTTGCCCGGCCGCCACCAGCGCCACCGCATTGCTCACCGAATCCGGGATGAGTTCCACAGGCGCCCCCCAGCGCGCGCCTATCTCCGTCGCCAGGGCGCGGTAGAAGCCATCCAGCCGGGCGTTGACCCCGCCCGCTTCCTGTTCAGCCCCCCAGAAACCTGCGATGCGAATGGTCTGGCCCGCCAGGACTTTGCTGACCACCGATTCCGCCAGCACGTCACCAGCCGGATCAATGTCATTCAGGCCGCGCGCGTCATCCGCCACACCCTCCCAGACCGGAATCTGCAGGGAGAACGTCACGCTTGGGAACCATTCACGCCGCATGCCGTCCAGCTTGCCGTCTGCCGCGATCCGCTGCAATGCCCGGTCCACGAGATAACGCAGCGCCAGGTCATTCCGCCGCATCGCCGCAGCCAGCGGTTCCGGTTCCAGCAGTTCCGGGACAAGCACCACGTCCGCCACCTGGCTCTGGAGCACAAGCAGTTGCACCCGTTCCGCGAGAATGGCGTCAACCTCCCCGCTGCCCAGCCCGCCGATCGCCTGATCAAGCGTCAGATACAACTGCGGGGTGGCCTGCAACTCACCCAGGCTGAGCGCCCGGCCCAGCGTGCGCTCGGAGGAGGTACCCTGCACCACACCAATCCGCCGCCCGGAAACGCCAGCGACATTCTGGATGTCCGAATCCTTCCTGACCAGCAGTTGCTGACCGCTGGCGAAATAGGTATGTGAGAATGCCAGGTCGGCCTCGTACTCGCGCCGGTGTACGACTGATGCCATTAACAGGTCAACATCACCGGCCAGCAGCATCGCGAGTGCGTTCTGGCGCGTCACCTGCACAAACTGCGCGTCAACACCCAGGTCCTCCGCAATCGCCCGGGCAAGGTCAGCCTCATAGCCAACCACAATGCCCCGCTCGCTCAGGCTGCTCATCGGCGGGTTGTTGTACAGCGTCCCGATGCGCAGCCCTCCCTCATCCCGAATGCGCTGCACGGCCGACACGCCCTGGAGCGTAACAGGCGCGCTATGGGCCTCGGCCGGAACCGGGGTCGGCACAGCCAGGGTCGGCACGGCGGGTAGCAACGGTTCACCTGAAGGCGTCAGGGTCGCCTGCTGGGCTGGCTGCTGATCGCCCTGAATTCCCGGGGCCGCCTGCACTGGCGGAATGCTGGGCGGCGTGATCCAGGCCACTGCCAGGCTTGCCAGGACCGCCCAGGCCATTATCAGTGACGCGCGTTTGTATTGAGTTTTCATACGTCTCCAACCGCCATTCGTCGCGTGGCCCCCGGTCGCATGTGCTCCCCGCTATTCCCCGAGTCTGCGCCCCCAATCCCGGTACAGATCGCACAGGGGTTGGTAGTGATCGCGGTTGCCGTCCGCATAGCGATCGAGTCCAAACTCGTCATCGCCTACGCCGATGTTGAACTGGGTAGCGCACAGCCCCCACTGCATGAAGCCGGAAGCGCCATGATCAAACCAGAACGCCAGTTTGGCAGCGGTGAGTTCTGCCCGGTTGCTGCCCCGCGCCCCCCACTCCTCAACAATCAGCGGCTTGTTCACCTGCCGGGCAATCTCCAGGTCGAGCAGTGAATTCTGCTCTTCGCCGTTATCCTCGTAAAAATGAACGGTCAGAAAATCGAGGTTGGGCAGGCTATAGAGGCGCTTGCCGTATTCCAGCCGGTTGAGTCCCGGCCGGTCATTGGGAGCCACGTGTCCGGTATTGACCAGCCCTGTCGTCACCAGGTGATTCGGATCAATCGCCCGGATCACATCCGACATCACCCGCGCAAAGCGCAGGAAGGCTTCACCGTCCTCCGGGCTGGCCGGCTGGGGATGGATCGCGTACTCGTTGCCAAGCTCCCAGGCGAAGATCGCCGGATGGTCGGCATACGCGCTCACGATGTCTCGCACGAACGGCAGATAGTTCTCCCGAAAGCCCTCCTGGTGAAAGTACGCCACCTTGTCCAGGTGCCCCAGTACATGCCGGTGGAAACGCTCGTCACCCTGCACCCAAAAACTGCCAAGCGCATCGTTCAGCACCACAACCGTCAGGAGACCGTGTTCGTGAATGCGGTCCAGTGCCGTACCCAGCAGACCCCGCGCTTCGCCAACGCTCACTCTGTTGTGGCAGGCGTGCAGGCGAACAACCCGCATCCCCAGAACTAGCATTTCAGCGAGTTGCTCCACCAGAAGTCCGGACTCCGAAAGGTGCAGGATGTCAGTCCGGCCGTAGAACGGCAGCTCGCGCAGGTTCGCCCCCACAAACCGGAAAGGCTTGCCATCCAGCAGGAAGCGCTGGCCATCCGTTCTCACGCGGCCCTGCACCGCTCCCGCCGGTGGCGTCCGGGAGAGCAGGCGCTGCAGCGTCCGCGCGTTGTACTCCATTGTCCACAATAGCCGTGAATCGGCGCTGACGACCTGTCGCCACACCCACCCTGCCGGGCCAATCCGCTTGATCTCCGGCACAACCTGCACGGCATCGCCCAGCGCGAGCTTCTGCACCTCATCACCGGGCCGGACCACCGGGCTGCTCCACAGCGCCGTCGTTTCGCCAACCGCATACAGTGTCTCGGGCTCACCGCCGGTCTCAACAGGTGGCGCTTCCGTCCCCAGCAAGCGTTTCCCGGCATCGGAGTTGTACTCGGCCACCCAGCGATCTTCGGCATCCGCCAGCCGCCGCCACACCCAGCGATCCGGAGATTGTTCCGCCCGAAAGGTCAACACTTCCAGCGGGTCGCCGGCGCTCACCGAGTCGATGATGTTATCCTTCTCAATGCGCGGGGTTGTCCGCACATTCAAGCGCTTGCCCAGGACGTACAGAACCGTGGTCTGGTTGGACACCGAAGAATCCTCCCGCGCTCCAGAATCTGGCATTTGCAGTGTACTGTGGCTTGGGCCACTTGGCAATTGGGACGTTTCCGGTCAATTACAGGTACAGGCCCTCGGCGTGAATGTAGTCATGCACGGAATCCGGCACCAGGTAGCGAACCGACTGCCCGGTGCGAATGCGGTTGCGGATCATGCTGGCCGCCAGCGCAACCAGCGGTCCCTCTACGACAACCGTCCGGTCCTGCAGGCCGGGCAGACCGCTCTCCAGGGAAACCCAGTCAAGCGGCGCACCCGGGCGCTCCATTACTGCCAGCATACACTCGGCGATCAGCAGGTCGGGCCGGTACCACCGGTGCAGATCAAGCAGCGAATCGCTCCCCATCAGGAAGTAAAGGCCGCTGTCCGGGTATTCGGCGCGGGCCTGCCGCACCATTTCGACCGAATAGTGCGGGCCGGGTCGCAGCACATCGATCAGCGACACGTCAAACCGTGCGTCCCCCTCAAGGGCCAGGTGCAGCATCGCCAGCCGTTGCTCCGCGGGGGTGATCTGACGTGCCGACTTATGCGGCGGGCTCGCTGCCGGCACAAACAGCACCCTTTCCAGCGCCAGGGCATCACTGATCACCGAGGCGAGGATCAGATGGCCGACGTGGGGCGGGTCAAACGTGCCGCCAAACAGCCCTAGTCGCTCCATTCCAGCTCATACTCGCCAATGAAAACGGTATCACCCTTCTGCACGCCAGCTGTGATGAGCGCCCTGGTGACTCCCAGGGTCTCCAGCGTGCGGTGAAAACGCATGACCGCTTCGTCGTAATCCCAGTAGGTCATCGCTGCTGCGCGCTCGATGCGCTCGCCGGTCACATGGAAAGCGCCATCCTCATCCCGCGTCAGCACAAAGGGAATTGCGTCTTCCAGGCGGTACACCGGCGATTCAACCACTTCGATCACTTCTTCCGGCAGCGCATCCAGTGTGGCGAAAACCCGGTTGACCAGGTCATCGAGGTTTTCATGGGTGGCTGCGGAGATCGCCATCGCCTCGTACCCCCGCACCTTGAGGCTGGCCCGGATCTCGGGCCAGCGCTCCCGAACCTCAGGTATGTCCAGCTTGTTGAGCACAACGATCTGCGGGCGATCCGTCAACCGTTCATCAAACAGGGCCAGTTCGGCATTGATCTGGTTGAAGTCCGCCAGCGGATCGGCGCTCAGGCCATCCAGCAGGTGAATCAGCAGGCGCGTACGCTGTACGTGGCGCAGGAAGGCGTGCCCCAGCCCGACTCCCATATGCGCGCCCTCCACCAGACCGGGAATGTCCGCGGCAACAAATGTCCGGTGGTCACGCTCCACCACGCCCAGGTTCGGCTCAAGTGTCGTGAACGGGTAGTCGGCGATTTTGGGGCGGGCGTTACTGATCACGGATAGCAGCGTCGACTTGCCAGCATTCGGTACGCCGGTAATGCCCACATCCGCGATCAGCTTCAGCTCCAGCGTCAGCCAGTGCTCCTCGCCCGGCGCCCCCTTCTCCGCCATGCGCGGCGCCTGGTTGCGGCTGGTCGCAAATCGCGCGTTGCCGCGCCCTCCGCGCCCGCCGTGCGCCACCACCACCCGCTGGCCGGGCTGCACCAGGTCTGCCACCAGGGCGCCGGTCTTGGCATCGCGAACCACCGTTCCCGGGGGAACCGGCACCACCAGGTCATCCGAGTTCCTGCCGGTGCGGTTACTGCTCCCGCCTCGCCCACCCGGCTCCGCCTGAAAGTGGGCCTGGCGCTTGAACAGGGCCAGCGTGTTGAGATGCGGATCAACCTCCAGCACCACATCACCACCCTTGCCGCCATCGCCCCCGGACGGCCCACCACGCGGCACAAACTTCTCCCGGCGGAAGGTCATCATGCCGTCACCGCCGTCACCGCTGCGCACATAGATCTTTGCTTCGTCAAAAAACATTGTCAGTTCTGGCTCCAGCCCTTATTCGATGGAGATCCTGGTAACTTCGTTGACCTCGAACTTGCCTGCCGCGGCCCGCTGCAGGATTGACGTCAGAATCAGTTGGGCAAACCTGAAGAACCCTGCCAGGCTGTCAATCCGCGAGATGTACAGATTGGCAAGTGCCTGATCCGCTTCCTCCATCTCCGGGGCAGACTCCCGCAATCCCCGGGTGCTTGTCTGGAGAATCTGCAGCGCCTGTTCCAGATCGCGCAACTCGCGACTGCTGAGCACGTTGATGGCAATCTTCCAGAAGTCAGTCTCCGCTTCGTAATACTTGCGGCGGTCGCCCCGCACCCAGATCTCGCGCACCACGCCCATATGCTCAAGCGTGCGTATGTTTACGCTCACCCCGGCTTTTGACTTCTGCAGGAATGCCGCAAGATCATCCAGCGAGAGTGGCTCCGCGCTGAGCAGCAGCGCGCCATACAACTCCCCCATCACCTGCGGAAACCCAAAATACTCGGCCAGGCGACCCAGCCCTTCCAGCATGCTATCGTTTACAGCCTGCAAGTGTGGGTTCAATGGCGGGATCCCGGCAACCGGGCCTGACCGAACATCCATGACGAACCTCTGTTTCCATCACCGATCAATCGGCCGTCCCAAAAAGAGCGGGCTTCGCGCCAGTTACGCGCCACCTTAATCCTGGATAGCCGTGGGCCTATACTAGCGGATCACGCTACTGCGCGCCAAAGCTCACTCGAAGCGCAGCGCGTCAATGGGGTTGAGCCGGGCGGCCCGTCGGGCAGGATACAGCCCAAACGAAATGCCCACCAGCCCGGAGATCGTCGTGGCCAGCACGATACTGCTCATACTCACCGACGCGCGTAGATCAGGCAGAAGGGCCGCCACCACAGCCGTTCCCGCAAAAGCGACCGCCAGGCCCGCCGCCCCGCCCAGCGTCGCCAGCACCAAGCTCTCCACCAGGAACTGCGTCAGGATGTCGTTGTAGCGGGCGCCAACTGCTTTGCGCAGGCCAATCTCGCGGGTTCGCTCCGTAACCGTTACGAGCATGATGTTCATGATCCCGATCCCGCCGACCAGCAGTGAAATCCCGGCGATCACGCTCAGGAAGACCGTCAGCAACCCGGTAATCGCGCTGAAGCTCTGCAACAGCTCCGCCTGCGTGAAGATTGAGAAATCATCCTCATCCCGAAAGCTGATGCCATGTTCTTCGCGCAGCGCCTGGGTGATCTGCGCCACCAGTGAATCAATACGCGTGTCATTCACCGCCTGGACGGTGATCTGCGAGACCGGGTAGGCGCCGGATACCGTGCGCGCGCTCTGGAGGCGCTGCTGGGCCGTGGTGATGGGGATGAACAGCACATCATCCTGATCACCGAACGACGCCCCGCCTGACTCATTCAGGATGCCGATGACCTGAAAGGGCACCCCATCAATCCGGATTGTCTCGTTGAGGGGCACCTGGCTCTCCGCAAACAGGTTGCGCATCGTGGTCTGCCCCAGCACGGCAACCCGCGCCCCGGCCAGCATGTCACGCTCATCAAACCAGCGCCCCAGCACCACCTGCCGATTGAGCACAACCGGAAACGCCGGCGTAGTCGCCCGAATACGTCCTCGCGTCTCAACCGCAGCAAACGTCACCGTACGCGTCAGCCGGACCTCCGGCACCACCGCCAGGGCATCCGGCACGCGAAACACATCGGACAGCGCCTCCACGTCGCGTTCCGTCACCGACGAGATGGAAGTGAAGGCGTTGACATTGGGTGCCCCCCCCATGCCAGGACCACCTCCCGCTGACATAAGCGAATCCGGGATCACGAAAACCAGGTTCGTCCCGATGCCCAGAAACTGTTCCTCAACATACACCTGCACTGCCTGCCCCAGCGAAACCAGGACGATGACCGACGCGACCCCGATTGCAATGCCCAGCGTGGTCAGCCCCGCCCGCAGACGGTTGGAGACCAGCCCGGAAAAAGCAATTCGGATACTTTCGCTCAGTGCTTGCATCGCCCGGCCCCTTACTCGTAGCGCAGCGCATCAATGGGATTGAGCGCCGCTGCTCGGCTGGCCGGATAAATGCCGAAGAACAACCCGATGGCTGTGGAGACTGTCGTTGCCAGGGCAACAGCGCCGCCGGTGACCGTCAGCACCAGCCCGGGGATCAGCGCTGTGCCCAGGATCGCAGCCAGAACCCCGATTCCCACCCCCACCATCCCCCCGCTGATGGTAAGCACCACGCTTTCGATCAGGAACTGCAGCAGAATATCCACCTGGCGCGCGCCAACCGCTTTGCGCAGCCCGATCTCGCGCGTCCGTTCGGTCACAGTCACCAGCATGATGTTCATGATCCCGATGCCGCCGACCAGCAGCGATATCGCGGCGATCACCGCCAGGAAAATCGTCAGCAGGCCGGTAATGTTGCCCACAACCGCCAGCAGATCGTTCTGCGACAGGATGGTGAAATCCTCGCGGTCGGCATACAGAATCTCGTGGCGCCCGATCAAAACACGCCGGACTTCCTCCACCGCGGCCTCCATCCGCGCGTCAGACACAGCCTGCACGATCAGGAAGTCGATGGCGTAACTCCCGCTGCGCATCGGGGCATGTGCCAGCCGCGTCTGTGTCACGCTGATTGGCACATGGACGACATCATTTTCGTCCGCAAATCCAGAGCCTGGCCGTTCACTCAGCACCCCGATAACCCGGAAGGGCAGCCGGTTGATCCGGATGGTCTGCCCGATCGGGTCGGCTCCCGGGCCAAACAGGGTTGTCACGGTGGTTGTGCCCAGAACTGCCACCCGTGCGCTGGTCAGAATATCCCCTTCGTCAACATAACGCCCGGCCTGTGGATACCACCCGCGCACGGCCTGGTATTCCGGGGTGACGCCGGAAACGCTCATGGTCAGATCGCTGCCACCGGCAGCAACCACCCCCAGAATGTCATACTGCGGCGCCACTCGCAGCACGCTCGGGGCGAGCATCGGGTTGGCGATCGCCTCGGCATCCGCCAGGGTAAGCAGCTTGATGTCTCCGGCACCTCCCCCCGGCGGCGCCGACGAAAAGACGTAGATCTGGTTGGAGCCCAGCGACTCGAACTGGCTGACGATGTACTTCTCCACACCCTGGCCGAAGCTCACCAGCGCGATGACCGCCCCAACTCCGATCACGATGCCGAGCATCGTCAGCGCGGATCGCAGCCGGTTGGCCAGCAGCCCCTGAATAGCCAGCCGAAAACTTTCCAGGATGGTCATGGTTTAGCTGAATTCCTCCGCCGGCGCATCATAGGCCTCACGGAAGATGTCTTCCAGACCGGCCATCTCCGATGGACGCTCAACCTCACCGGCCACCAGCGGATCAGCGACCTGCCGGTCGGCAACCACCTTACCATCCCGCAGCATGATCACGCGATTGGTATGGCGCGCAATGAACGCATCATGGGTGACAAAAATGATCGTCATGCCCCGTTCCCGGTTCAGGTCCTGAAAGATCTTCAGCACTTCCGTCCCGCTCTTGGAATCAAGGTTGCCAGTCGGCTCGTCCGCCAGGATCATTGCCGGCTCGGTGACCAGCGCCCTGGCGATCGCCACACGCTGTTGTTGTCCGCCGGAAAGCTCGCTGGGCAGGTGGTCAAGCCGGGCTGCCAGCCCGACCGCTTCCAGCGCCGCCTTCGCCCGCGCCCGGCGGTTGCCGGCGTTCCTGGCGTAGATCAGCGGCAGTTCCACCTGGCGCAGGGCAGTCGTGCGCTTGAGCAGGTTGAAACTCTGGAACACAAACCCGATCTTCCCGTTCCGGATCGCCGCCAGTTCCTCATCAGTGGCCTTGCTGATGTCTTTGCCATCCAGCAGATAGACTCCGCTGGTCGGCTGGTCCAGGGCGCCGAGGATGTTCATCAGCGTGCTCTTGCCTGAACCGGAAGGCCCCATGATTGACACAAATTCGCCTTCTGCGATCTCCAGTGAAACGCTTCGCAGGGCATGAACAGCGATCTCCCCCATCTGGTACACCTTGGTCACGTCACGAATCTCAATGACGTTCTTGCGCCCGTGCACGGCCGCAGGAGCTTCTTCAACAGGTTTGCGCTTTCCCAACCCGAACATCAGACGCCGCTCCACCCGCCGCTAGAAACCGAATTCCGAAAGAGCATTCCGCACTTCAAGGACAATCACATCTCCCTCGTTGACGCCGGAGGTAATCTCGCTGAAGGTCTCGTTGCGGCGGCCAGGCACCACTTCACGCTCAGCCAGACTGCCATCCGCTTGCTGCACTGTCACGAAGGCCTGCCCGGTCCGCCGATCGATCCGGATGAAGCGATTGCGCACCGCCAGCACATCGTCCGCTTCATCAACCACGATGGTTGCGGTGGCGCTCATCCCGGTGCGCAGCGGAATAGCCGCCGGATCAAGCCTGACTTCAACAGTGTACGTGATCAGCCCGCCCAGATTGGTCGCCACATCCGCAATCCGGACCACCGTGCCACTGATCGTCTCGCCGGGCAGCGCATCAAGCACGACCTGCACCGGCTGCCCTGGCCGCACGCTGACCACATCCAGTTCGTCAACTGCGAGATCAATGGTGTACGCCGAATCGTCAAGGAGTTCCACTGCGGCCCGGTTCGTCGGCGGCGCCTCCCCGGCAACCAGATTCACTGCGGAAACGACACCGCTGAACGGCGCGACAAGCTGCGCCAGTTGCAATTGATGCCGGACTCGCTCAATCGAAAGGTAAGCATTCTGCAGTTGGGCATCAGCAATCGCCAGTGTCGTCGCATCCGGCCCCTCAAGCAGGCGATCAAGCTGGGCCTGGGCGCTGACAATCGCGGCTGATGCCGCTGCGATGTTGGCATTGCTGGCCGTCGCATTCTGAGCCTGGGTAAGCTGCTGTTCGGCGATTGCCACACCGTACTCGGCCTGGTTGACACCCGCTTCCGCCGAGCGCAAGTTCGGCACGAGTTGCGCCGGAAGCGCTACCTCGCCCGGAATCTCAAACGGGATGGCGCTTCTCAAGCGGTCCAGGTCCTCATTGGTCTGCCGGGTACCATCCCGCTGGAGCTGGCTCTGCCACAGCTGGTTACGGGCGATCTCGTACTGCAGGCGGGCGATCTCCTCCTGAGCCGCATCCGGCCCGGTCTGGGCGGCTGTGAGCTGGGTGCTGGCCGCATACACCGCCGCGCGCGCAACTGCCAGGTCCACCTCACGCGGGGCAGCCGTCAGCGCCTCAAGGGTGATCTCCTGCAGCGCCAGCGCCAGGTCGGCATCAGCCAGCGCCAGCGCGATCTGTGTTGTATCAAGCTCCGCCAGTACGGTCCCCGCAGTCACCCGATCGCCTTCCGCCACTGCAATCCGCGCGACCTTCCCCACGCCAGGGAATAACAGCGCCGCCTGGGCCACCGGACTGATCGAACCTGTCGCGCTCACCACCACCTGAAAATCCATACGCTCAACGAGCGTCGTGTCAGCCGGCATGGTCGCCGCCAGGTCACTCGCCCCGCCCGGCAGCAGCGGCAATCCCTGGTTAAGCCGGTACCGACCGGCTGCAGCCACGAGAATGAGGAGTGATCCGATGATTACCCAGTTACGGATGCGCCGGTACATACGTCAGTTCCCCTCAAAGAACGAAGACAGGCCGCCGGCGGTCAGGTCAATAGCCACCGTATCGCCTTCCAGCAGGCCCTCGCGCACTTCGCTCAGCGATTCGTTCTGAGCGCCCAGAACTACTTCACGCTCAATGACCTGTCCTGACGCATCCAGAACATTCACGTAGGCCCGTCCCCCGCTGCGATCCAGCCGCACGTACAGGTTCGGCACAACGAGTACGTCTTCCAGTCGCTCCAACACAATCGTCACCGCCGTTGTCATCCCCGCCCGCACCTCCGGCGCCGCTTCCGCCATGACGATCTCCACCGCGTACGAGACAACGCCACCCGACTGTACGGGTGTCTCTGCGATGCGGGCCACCGACCCGGTATATGTACGACCGGGCAGCGCGTCGAAGGTCAGTTCAACCTCCTGCCCGGAGCGAATCTCGACAATCTCAATCTCGTCAACCAGCACCGTGACCACAAGTTCGGATAGATCGGCAATTTCGACTGCGGGGAACCCGCCGGCGACGGCAATACCACCTGCCTGGATATTGACTGCACTGACAACGCCGGCAAATGGCGCACGCAGCACTGTGTCCTCGTGTGCCTCCTGCGCGCGCTGGAGGGCGAGTGTCGCCTGACGCACGCTGATCGCGGCCCGCTCCAGCTCGGAGGGAAGCGGCCCGGCCTCCACCTGCTGCAGCACGGCCTGGGCCTGCGCCACCCGCGCCTGAGCGGAATTGAGCGTCTCCCGGGGCGGGCCTTCCCGCACCTGCTCCAGTTGAAGCCGGGCAATCTCGGCACTGAAGCTCGCCTGCCCCACCTGCGCCAGGCTGGCCTCCGAGCGCAGCGCATCCCTTGACGCCTGCTCGGCCGCATCCCACGCGGCCAGCGCCTGCTCATAGCGCAGTTCGGCGGCACGCACCTGTTCATCGGTAACGGAGTTATCGCGCAACTCTACATATGCGGCCCATGCGCTGTTCACATTTGCCCGGGCAATGGTGAGGTCAGTCTCATCCGGTCCGGTTTCCAGGCTGGCCAGGTTCAGCTCCGCGATCTGCACACCCAGTGCCGCCTGCTCGACAGCGATGCGCTGCAGCTCATCGTCAAGCTGCGCCAGCGCCTGGCCGGCTTCCACCCGCTGGCCCTCCGTTACGAACACGGCCTCAACCGGCCCACTTGCGTCAAATGTCAACCGGACGGTGCGCGCCGGTTCCACATTTCCGGTGACCCGCACAGTGACAACCAGCTCGTCACGCCGCACTGTGGCGGTCTGGAGCTGCGCGCCACTTCCCGAATCGGCGGGCGCCGTCCGGGTGCTCAGCAGATACGCCGCGCCCGCCACCACCACCATGAGCACCAGAATCACCAACCCACGCCGCATCTCGTACGCTCACCAATCAGCCAGCACCCAGCAAGGATTCGACACTTCACTATACCGCACCAGCACGGAGTAAGGATAAACAATTGATGAGAACCCCCTGCCCCCGGCCCCGCAGCCGGTGAGTGCGCCACCCGGACAGCCAATGTATCCTGTTCGGTTGAGACTCCCGGAATCGTTTCGTCATTCCTGGCAAAAGCGAGGTGACGTGCCACTTTGAGGGAGGAAAGCAAACGCGATCTGGTACTCAGAAAAGCAACCATCATTCGAATTTCAACCGAATCAGATACACAACCGCAGATTGCTGTCTCCCGGTGAACGCGGTATCATCATGTCGGATTTTTCACAAGCGCTTTCAGGAGACACGGTTCCCCATGCCGTCACAGATACCCGACATCGTTATCGGTCGCTTGCCGATCTATCTGCGTGAACTCACGCTCCTGCACGAAACCGGGCAGGAGATCACCTCTTCGCATGAACTGGGAGAGCGTCTGGGGATCAGTTCCGCCCAGATTCGCAAGGACCTCTCGTGGTTTGGTCCGTTTGGCAAGCAGGGGACCGGCTACAGCATCCCCTACCTGCTGGAGCAACTCCGCAATATCCTGCAACTGAACCGCGAATGGCCCGTGGCGCTGGTCGGCGCCGGTGACCTCGGTCGCGCTCTGGCGCGCTATGGCGGCTTCTTACATCGGGGATTTCGGATTTCGTTGATCTTCGATTCGGACCCGGCCAAGATCGGGAGTTACGTCGGCAACATCAGGGTGCTCAACGTGGCTGCGATGCAGGCTGAGGTTCAAAACCAGGGTATCCAGGTCGCGATGGTTGCCGTCCCGGCCGCGTCAGCCCAGCAGGTCACTGACATTCTGGTCGAGGCTGGCATTCGGGCCATCCTGAACTACGCCCCAATCGTGATCTCCACCCCGGAGGACGTGCGGGTCCAGCATATCGACCCGGCAGCTCACCTGCAGCACATGACTTACTACCTGCGCTGAAGCCGGGCCTGTTTGACCCGCCGGGCACGAGTCCGGCGCTTCCGCCTGCGGTCAGAAACTCTGCTGTGCCAGACCGCGCATCAGCGCCAGGTTGTTGATGGCGCGCCCCGCGCCCACCGCTGTGGCGACAATCGGGTTCTCCGCCCGGAACGCCGGCACGCCCGTCTCGCGCGTCAGGAACTGATCCACGCCACGCAGCAGCGCCCCGCCTCCGGTCAGCATGATCCCGCGGTCAATGATGTCCGACGCGAGCTCCGGCGGCGTGCGCTCCAGCACCGTCCGGACGACGCGCGCAATGTCTCCCAGCGGCTCGGCAATCGCTTCCACCACCTCCCCGGTCGAAATCGTGATGGTCCGCGGCAACCCGCCAACCTGGTCCCGACCCTGAATCTCCATCGTCATCTCGTCCGGCAGATCAACCGCCGCGCCGATCTGAATCTTGACAGACTCGGCCGTTGGTGCACCGATGACCAGGCTGTACTTGCGCCGCACATACGCGATGATGGCTTCGTCGAGTTTCCCGCCGCCTATCCGCACGCTGTCCGCGACGACGATGCCGCTCATCGCGACCACCGCCGCCTGGCTGACCCCGCCGCCCAGGCTCAGGACCATGTTGCCCGCTGGCGTATTGACCGGCAGTCCGGCGCCAATCGCCGCCGCCAACGGCTCGGCGATCAGAAACGCTTCCCGCGCGCCAGCCTGTATCGCCGCCTCATGCACTGCCCGGCGCTCAACACTGGTCACGCCATATGGCACGCTGATGATCACCGTGGGCTTAATGACCCGCACACGGCCCAGCACCTTGTCGAAGAAGTAGCGGAGCATCGCCTCCGTCACTTCATAATCCGCAATCACCCCGGCCCGCAGCGGGCGCAGCACCTCGATGTTCTCCGGGGTGCGGCCCCACATATCGCGCGCTTCCTGGCCGATGGCAACCACCATCGGCGGCTCTTCCTCCACCGTAAGCGCCACCAGCGACGGTTCCTGCAGCACAATTCGTTCGTCCTCGTAAATCAGGACGTTGGTCGTTCCCAGTGCGACACCCAGCTTCTTGGAGAATAACGCCATCATGACCTCCAGCGGCCATGCCGCTGTACCCGGAGGCTACACCCGG